>DATMHK010000087.1:0-11777 GCA_035554995.1 Gemmatimonadaceae bacterium | reverse complement strand
CTACTGCGGTGGCCATAGTCGAGAGAATTCTTTGGTCGAAGTTTTATGAGGTCCTAGATCCTGGGTCCTAGATCCTAGATAACGGCGATTCGCGGTTCATCCAGGATCCAGGACCTAGTCCCTAGGATCTCTTAATGTCCGTGCAACGGCTCCAACGGCGACGTCAGCCAAGCGTACAGGAACGCTGTCATCGCCGTGGCGCAGAGCATGATGCTCACGATACCCACCTGCAGCTTGCCCTCGTGAATGAAGATCAGGCTGGCGAACATCAGCGTCATGAACAGCGCGACGAACAGCGGCTTGATCGTCGGATACGGAATCGGAATCCCGAGCTCCTCGGCGGTCTTGAGATCGATCTTCGTGGACGCCTGGCGAGCGTGCGGGTTGACGCCGGCTTCCGGCGTGCCCGCGCTCATGTGGTCATGCATCGACGCAACCTTGCGTCCACCGAGTGAGATGTCGCTGCGCTCGTCGTCTTCGCGCGTGTGTGGCACCTCGGCCGTCAGCGCCGGGGACTTCATGTCCCACATCGGGTAGCGCGACGTCACCGTCGGGATCACGGCGAAGTTGTATTCCGGCGGCGGCGACGGAATCGACCACTCGAGCGTGCCGCCCCCCCACGGATCGTCACCGGCGATCTCACCGTTCTTGCGGCTCGACCAGACGTTCCAGAATCCGAGAATCGTGGCGAGCGCCTGAAGTACCGCGCCCCACGTGCTCATCTGGTTGAAGATCTCCCAGCCCTGGCCCGCGTCGTACGTGTACACGCGACGGGGCATGCCGTAGAGACCCGACCAGTGCATCGGCATGAACGTGAGGTTCACGCCGATGAAGAAGAGCCAGAAGTGCCAGTTGCCCCAACGCTCGCTCAGCATCCGGCCGGTGATCTTCGGGAAGTAGTAGTAGAGCCCTCCCCACAATCCCATCATCGAGCCGGCGACGAGCACGTAGTGGAAGTGCGCGACGATGAAGTACGTGTCCGTCTGTTGGAGATCGGCCGGCGGCGAGGCGTGCATGACGCCGGAGATGCCGCCGATCACGAACAGACCGACGAGCGAGATGGCGAATTTCATCGCGACCGTGAACTTCAAGTCGCCGCCCCACATCGTGAAGATCCAGTTGAAGATCTTCACGCCCGTCGGGATGGCGATCAGCATCGTCGTTATGGCGAACGTCGCGTCAGCGATCGCGCCCATGCCGACGGCGAACATGTGGTGAGCCCACACGCCGAAGCCGAGGAAGGCGATGAGAATTCCTGAATAGACCATCACGGGATAGCCGAAAATGGGCTTCCGTGAGAAGGTCGGCAGAATCTCGGAGACGAGGCCGAACGCGGGCAGAATGAGGATGTAGACCTCGGGATGCCCGAAGATCCAGAACAGGTGCTGCCAGAGCAGCGGGTCGGCGCCCGCGGTCATCGTGTAGAAGTTCGTGCCGAAGAACCGGTCGAACTGCAGGAAGACGAGCGCGATCGTGATCACCGGGAACGCGAGCACAAGCAGGAACTGGACGACGAACGCCATCCACGTGAACATCGGCATGCGCATCAAGTTCATTCCCGGCGCACGCATGTTGATGATCGTCGTGATGAAGTTGAACGCGGCGGCGAGCGACGACACGCCGAGGATCTGAAGGCCGAGCATCCAGAAGTCGATGTTCAGGCCGGGCGAGTACGGCATCGTCGTGAGCGGGGCGTAGCCGAACCATCCACCGTTTGGCGCGGCGCCGATCAACCACGACGAGTTCATGAACAACGACCCGAATAAATACACCCAGTAGCTGAACGCGTTGAGCCGCGGGAAGGCGACGTCGCGCGCGCCGATCTGGAGCGGGATCAGGAAGTTGAAGAACGCCGCGGAGAGCGGCATGACGACGAGGAAGATCATCGTCGTGCCGTGCATCGTGAACAGCTGATTGAACACCTCGGCCGAGACGACGTGACCGTTCGGTCCCTTCAGCTGCCAGCGCATGATGAGCGCTTCGAGCCCGCCGATGGCGAACCAGGCGAGCGCCGTGTACATGTAGAGCGCGCCGATCCGCTTGTGATCGACGGTGGTGAGCCAGCTCCATAGCCCACTCTTCTCGTATTCGTCGGTGGTAGCGTGGGGAAGCCCGACGGCAGCAGTTGCCATGCTATCTCGTCTCCAAGTCGTTATTTCAGCGTCTGCAGATACGCCACGATGTCGGCGATCTGCTGATCGGTCAGGTTCACCAGCGACTTCATCTTGCGCACGGGATCGTACTCGCCGGCGCCGAGCGTCGGCATGGCGACGCCGGGCTTCATCTCCGGCGCGTTCTTGATCCAGCGGGCGAGATGGCGCGGGTCATTCGGAAAGAGGCCCGCGGCGATCGTGGTGCGGGTCGCGATATGGGTGAGATTCGGACCGATCACGCCAACCATCATCGGATTGCCCTTGATGCCGTGACAGCCGAGACAGCCGCCCTGGCTCACCATGAGCTTCGCGCCATTCCCGGCGTCGCCCTTGCCGAGAAGATTGTCGTCGAACGCGAGGTTCGCGGGCAGCGGCGTTTGCGGCACCGTGTGCGGCGGCATCTTGTCGCGAGCGAACGAAACGAAGCCCGCCTGCGCGACAGGGGGCGTTACTGCGGGCGGCTGCTGAGCGACGGCTCCTGGGGGCGCGGCGGCCGCGTTCGCCGGTGCCGCGGTTGCCGGTGCCACTGGGGGTGCCGATGTCGTGGGTGCGGCGGCCGCCGCCCCCGTGGCGGGTGCTGTCGGCGACGTACCTATTGCCGCCTCGGCCTGGTGCGCCGCCCAGCTGTCGAAGTCCGCCTGCGCGACGGTGAACGTCTTGAAGCGCATGTTCGCGTGGCTCGTCCCGCAATACTCGACACAGGCGCCGTTCCAGGCGTCCGCGGTCGCCGAGTCGGGCGTATACCACAGATAGTTCGTGTGATTCGAGACGAGGTCGCGCTTACCGGCGAGCGCCGGCACCCAGAACGAATGGATGACGTCCTGCGTCTTGAGCGCGAAGTTCACCGTGCGGCCGAGCGGCAGATATAGCTCGTTGGCCGTGGTGACGTTGTACTGCGGGTAGCGAAACTCCCACCACCACTGGTGACCGATCACCTCGACCTGGAGGGCGTCGCCGCGCGCCTTCGCTTGCGTCTTGAAGATCGTCTTGACGGTCGGGATGCCGATGAGGATCAAGATGAAGAGCGGAATGATCGTCCACGCGATCTCGAGCGTCGTGTTGCCGTGCACGTGCTCGGGATCAGGCCGTCCCGGGCGATGGCGATACTTGATCAACGTCCAGACGAGGATCCCCTCGACGAAGATGAAGACCGCCGTGCCGGCGTAGATCAGAATTTTGAATAGAAGATCGACGTCCCGATTGAAATCCGTTCGCTGGTGAAAGATCGAATCGGGATGGTTCTGGCCGCACGCGGCGAGTAAGAGCGCGAGGCCGACCGTCAGCGCCGCCGCACCCGCTTTGCGGGTGCCCGGCCGGCGCAGGCGGAGGTGAAAAGGCATGAGCTATCCTTGTACCGGCGTTCTGAGCGCGCGAACCGCCGACGCGCTCGATGCGATTTTTTGTTGGAGCAAGCGGAACCTACCGGCTCGCGTAGGTCAAATCAACCCAGCCGCCCTCGACGGTAGGCACTTTCCCGACACGCCGTTAGCGCGCGTTTTCTCCGTCGGGGACAGACGGTTTCTCGTCGTCGGCCTGGTGCTTCGCCCGCGTCTGAATCGCGGCGATCTCCATGCTCGTTCGAATGCGCGCGACCCCCTCGCGCAACAAACGAACTCGAGTCTGCTCGCTCGCGCCGCGGCTCGTCGCCAGGTTCAGCGCCAAAACCTCGTCGGCGATCAGCGAAAAATGCGCCTTGAGGTTCGCCGCGAGCGAAGGAAGCTGCCGCCGAAGATTCATCACGTACGCCGAGGTCGGCTGGCCCCGCTTGTAAGCCACCGCGTATTGCTCGACGATGCCGTGAACCCGCTGCAGCAGAAGCAGCGCCTCGTCCAGCGTCTTGAGCTTGACCGTCCCGGTCGCGTCGATCTTCGACTCGGACGCCACTATTTCACGCGTTCCAGGCGCGGATTGGCTCGCAACCGCCGGCCGACCTTCCCTTCGGCCTTGCCATTCACCTGCACGATGTCCGCGGTGAAGTCGAACAGTCCTTCGTAGAGCGCCGCGCCGATTCCGTAGGCATCCACCGGAACACCTTCCTCTTCAAAGGCCTGGATGCGCGGTACGTCGAAACCGCCGGAGACAACGATCTTCACGTCGCCGAAGCCTTCGGCATCCAGCGCGTTACGAACGTTCCAGACGAGACTGGCGTTGACGCCGGTCGGCTTGAAATCGCCCATCTGCGGGATCACCGATTTGTCCACCATGAACTCGGCGGTGTCGAGGCGTACTCCCCAGAGACGACCCTCCAACGCCCGCGCCACGTCGAGGCTCGTCTTCACGCAGTCGTTGTCGTAGTCCACCAGCGCGATCACGTCCACGCCCTCGATCGTGTCCGCGAAGCGTCTCGTCGCCTTGACGGTGTCGCCGCCGTATGCGGCGATCAGCGCGTGTGGAATCGTCCCGACGGCCTTGCCGCCGACGAGGGAGGACTGCGCTTCGGTGGACACGAGCTTCATGCCGCCGGCGATCGCCGCATATCCGTCGCGAGCCTGCGCGGAGAAGACGTCGTCGCGCGCCCCGAAAAACATCACCGGCTTGGATTGCGCCGCCAGCGAGATCAACTTGGCGTTGGTGCAGATCCGCGTGCCGCGCGCCAACGCGCCGAGGCAGAGCGTCTCGAGATGACCGAACGTGTCGTACGCGCCTTCGATTGTGAGCACGGTATCCCAGGTTTCGTACCGGTCGGCCTCGTACAGCGCGTGAACGGTCAGCGCGCTCCAGTCGTCGGCGCACAACTTGAGGATCGCCACGGCTTCGTCGATTCCGCTCAGCCAGCCTTCGCGCTTGCCGCTGAACTGCATCAACACGTTCGTCGAGCGCTTGTCCTGGCGGAGGACTTCCCGCGCGCGCACGAAATAGGAATCCGTATAGAAGCCGCGCTTGATGTCGTCGACGGGAAGATTGAACGCCGCCGCATCCAGGCGCTTTCGTCGTCGCGGAGGCACGGCTACCGAACCCGACGGCGGGTCAGGTCGTAGCCGGAGGGCCGGTCATGGCCTCCGGATCGAGCACGCGGTCCAGCTCCTGGCGCGTCAACAGGCCGCGCGACATCACCACGTCATAGACGCCGCGTCCGGTCTCCAGCGCTTCCTTGGCGACCGACGTCGCCCGCTCGTAGCCGATGACCGGCAAGAGGGCGGTGACGATCCCGATCGAGTGCTCGACGAAATGCCGCATCTGTCCCGGGTTCGCCGTGATGCCGTCCACGCAGCGCTCGCGCAGCACGCGGCATCCGTTGCGGAGATTCTCGATGCTGCTCAACAGCCGGAAGGCGATCACCGGCTCGAACACGTTGAGCTGCAACTGCCCCGCCTCAGCGGCGAGCGTCACCGTCACGTCCGAGCCGATGACGTCGAAGCAGATCTGATTCACGACCTCCGGGATCACCGGGTTGACCTTCCCCGGCATGATCGACGAACCGGGCTGCATTGCAGGGAGGTTGATCTCGCCGAATCCGGCGCGCGGGCCGGAGCTCAGCAGACGGAGATCATTACAGATCTTTGAAAGCTTGACCGCGCAACGCTTGAGCACGCCAGACAGCTGCACGAACGCTCCGGTGTCGGCCGTCGCTTCGACGAGATCCGGCGCCGTGATCAGGGTGAGTCCCGTTATACGCGACAGCTCGCGGCAGACCTTGCCGGCGTATCCGAGCGGGGCGGTGATGCCGGTGCCGATCGCCGTCGCACCCATGTTGATCTCGCGAATCAGCGCCTGGGCCTCGCCGAGCCGGTCGACGTCTTCCGTGATCGTGTGGCCAAAGGCGCTGAACTCCTGGCCAAGCGTCATCGGCACGGCGTCCTGTAATTGCGTGCGCCCCATCTTCACGAACGCGTTGAACTCGGCGCCCTTGGCGAGGAACGCGCTCACGAGCTTCATCATCTCGGCCCGAAGCTCCTCGATCGCCTGATGGAGCGCGAGCTTCACGGCCGTCGGATAGACGTCGTTCGTCGACTGGCTGAGGTTGACGTGGTTATTCGGATGCACGGTGCCGTAGTCGCCGCGTGGCTTGCCGAGCAGCTCGAGCGCGCGATTCGCGATCACTTCGTTTGCGTTCATGTTCGTCGACGTACCGGCGCCGCCCTGAATCATGTCGACGACGAAATGCTCGTGGTGACGGCCGGCGCGAATCTCCTGCGCGGCGCGCTTGATCGGCTCGGCGACTTCCGGCGCGAGCAGTCCGAGCTCGGCGTTCGCCACGGCCGCGGCCTCCTTCACGGCGGCGAGCGCCTCGATCAGCGCCGGGAATTCACGGAGCACTGTCCCCGTGATCGGAAAATTCTCGAGAGCGCGGAGGGTCTGCACGCCGTAGAGCGCATCGTCGGGCACAGCCCGCTCGCCGAGCAAGTCGTGCTCCGTGCGGGTCCGCGCGCCGGTGAAGCCGAGCGTCCGTCCGCGTCCGACGAGTGTCGCGTCCGTCGCGGCGAGCCGCTGCGCGATCGACCGCGCGGCGCGTCCTATGAGCGCGGCGTACACCGACGGATGCTCCTTGAGCATCTCATGAACCTGCGCGGCCGTGAGCACGAACGCCTCGGTGTGCTGCACGGCGCGTGCGCTGGTGCCGTGGGGCAGCTCGTCGAGCAGCAGCCCTTCTCCAACCGCTTCGCCGGCGCCGAGCGTGACGAGACGAACGTGCCGTCCCTCCTGTCCCTTCTCGATCGCGACGGCGCCGGCGACGATGATCGCGAGAAACTCTCGCGGCGAACCTTCTTCGAACAGGACCGCGTCGGTCGGGTATTCGGCCGGAGTGACGAGCTTGGCGAGCTGGTGGAGCGCGGAGTCGGGGAATCCTTCCAGGAAGTGCGTCTGGCGGAGTCGTTCGCGGACAGAGGCGGACATGGGCCTTCAAACTAACGCTTCCAGCCCGAATCACCGATTGCTGTCCAACCACGGGGAGAGATATCATGTAACAGCCCCTCCAGGAGTCCCATGTCCATCTCCCGTCGTGACTTCATAGGCGCCGGCGCCGCCGCTGCAGCCGGTGTGACCCTCCCCAAGCTGGCCGGCGCGATGCCGGTCATCACCGTCCGTGAACGTTCGGAGCCGGTCGCCGGAGCCTTTGGGCGCCCCGTCATCGTTTCCGCCGCCAACGGATTCGACAGGGATCCGAGCGGCAAGCAGGGCATTCGCGTCGCGTATGAAATGCTTACCCGCGGCTCGGACCCGCTCGACGCCATCGTGGCCGGCGTCCAGATCGTCGAGCTCAATCCGAATGACCAGTCGGTGGGCCTCGCCGGCCTCCCGAACGAGGACGGCGTCGTCCAGCTCGATGCGAGCTGCATGCACGGACCGACGAAACGGGCCGGCTCGGTGGGATGCCTCGAGGACATCGCCGAGGCGGCAGCCGTCGCCAAAGCGATCATGGACCATACCGATCACATCATGCTCGTCGGCGCGGGAGCGAAGAAGTTCGCGCTCGAGATGGGTTTCAGGACGCAGAACCTGCTCACGGAGCAAAGCCGGCGTGACTGGCTGCGTTGGAAGTCGAAGCTCAATGCGTCCGACAATTGGCTCGACCCGGTGGATCCGCCACCGGGACCGACGGCGCCCGCGGGCAGCAAGCGTCCGTCGCCCGACAACCAGTACTCCGGAGCTCATGTGTATCGCGACGCCTCTGGCGTCGCGCATACCTACGGCACGATCAACATGAACGCGGTCACGGCGACGGGTGACATCGCGTCGGTGACGACGACGAGTGGCCTGTCGTGGAAGATCCCTGGTCGCGTCGGGGACTCGCCGATCATCGGCGCCGGTCAGTACTGCGACAACGAAGTCGGCGCCGCCGGATCAACCGGGCGTGGTGAGGCGAACATCAAGGTCTGCGGCGCCTTCCTCGCGGTGGAGTTCATGCGGCAGGGCATGGCGCCACAGCAGGCGCTGATCAAAGTCATGGAGCGCGTGATCGCGATGACCGAGAAGCGGCTGCTCGACGAACGCGGGCGCCCCTACTTCCAGCTCCAGTACTACGCCGTGAACAAGAAAGGAGAGTACGCCGGCGCGTGCGCCTACGAGGGATCCAAGTTCGCCGTCGCTGACGCGAACGGCGCGCGTCTCGAGGATTGTGCCTATTTGTACAAGCGATCGGAGCAGCCCAAAGGCCCGATCAGCGGCACGATGATCAAGCCGTAACCGGATTCCTGACCGGCGCCAACCGCCCTCCGGCGATTGGTGCTGGTCGCTGCGGCTGCGTGGACGGAGGCGTTGGTCCTCCGTTCGGCGGCGCCGGCGTTTCGTCGAGGCGCAGATTCGCGACGAGCCGGCTCAGTCGTTCCGCAGCGCCGGACAGCGTCGCAGCCGCGGCGGCGATCTCCTCGGTGCTGGCGCTCTGCTCTTCGCTCGAGGCAGCGACTTCCTGCATCGCCGCGGCGAAGGACTCGGTGCCTGCCGACATCGATTCGAGCTTCTGCTGCATCTCGTGGACGAGGCCGTTGGCCGTCGTCGCGGCGCCGGCGATCGTCGCCGTCCACCCGTCCGCCTCGGCGACGGCGGTCTCGATCTCTCCAAAGGACCGCGACGCATTCTCCGTTACGCCTCGTACCGCGCGCACGGTGTCGACAGTCCGCGCGCTCGTGCTGCGCGACGCTTCCACGCCGCGAAGCACGCCGCTCACCACTTGCTCCGTGCGCTCCGCGGCGTCGGACGACATCGCGGCGAGTCGTCGAACTTCTTCCGCGACGACGGCGAAACCGTGTCCGTGCTCGCCGGCACGCGCGGCTTCCATGGCGGCGTTGAGGGCGAGGAGCTTGGACTGCCGCGCGAGCTTCTGAACCAATGTCACGAAGGTGCGAACCTCTTCGGACGCCTGGGCCAGTCCCTCGATCGCGGCGGCGCTGGCTTCGACGTCGCCACTCAACCCGACGAGCGACTGGGCGCTCTCGTCCAGTCGCGACCGATTGTCCAGCGCGAGCGTACGAAGATGCTCGTTGCGACGCACGCCTTCGCTTGCGCCCGTCTCGAGCTCGCCGGCGATGCCCACGAGGTGGTCGGACGCCGCCGCCAGCGTTTGGATCATCGCGGCCATCTGGCTCGCTTGCTGGCTGAGGTCCGCCGCCGTGTGCGCGATCTGGCCGGCCGATGCGGCCATCTCCTCGGTGCTCGCCGTAATCTCGGTGGTCATGGTCGCCGTTTCGGACGACGACTGATTGAGCGCGACCGCGAGCCGGCGGAGCTCGTCGATCATCGCCGAGATCGCGCGGGCGAGGCGTCCGATCTCATCGTCGAAACCACCGATGTCATCCACCCGCGTCGAGAGATCGCCGGCGGCCACCGCTTCTGCGGCGCGTGCCAGCTTCGCGGCCGGATTGGTGATGCGCCGCTCGATGAATCCGCTGACGAAATACACCGACGTGACGAGGAGACCCAGCATCACAATGATGCCGAGGATCAGGAACGTGCGCGCTACGTGATACGTGTGCGACGCGTCCTCCTCGCTCATGTGGGAGACTACGCGCCAATGGCTGCCGTTCGTCAACGCCACCGAACCCCGGCGCGTCGAGTCCGTCATGAAGGCGAAAGTAGATCCTGGCGTGGCGGCGGCCACGGGCGCCGCCGCGCGGAAAACCTTGAATCGAGCAGCGACGCCGGAACTGGCGATGACTTTCCCGGCCGAGTCCAACAGGTCGACGCGAATTCCGTTTCCGCCCGCGGTTCCCTGCGATAGAACGGAATCGACGACAGAGAGTCCAAATTTGACTTTGACTACGCCGGCACGCGCGTTTCCGTCTCGAATGACCCGCGCCAACTCGACAACCGTACGCTGAGTCGCCGCGTCCGCCGTGGCCTGCGCCGTGGTCTGCCCACTGTTCCAGGCTGTTTGCCACCAGCCTTCGTCGCTCTGTACGAAGTCCGAGGACGGTGACGTCGTGACCGCGTTGTACCCAAACTCATCGGTCACCATGATCTCGGCGATGTCCAGCTTGGGGAGCAGCGTGGCGAGGTACTGCCTGGCACCGTCGTCGACCTGCTGAGAGCGCGTCGCCTTGAACATCTCCTCGAGCCGGGCGATCGGCATCGTGACCAGGCCGCGGGAGCGCGATACCTCGGCGCCCTTCCTCGCGGCAGCCAGCACCGCTGGTGAGCTGGCGATCAAGTCGACTTGGCGAGCCCGCTCCTCGAGCACACGATCAACGAGCTGTTTGCTGAGCGAGGCGGAGTACACGATGCGCGCGTCTTCGTCGCCGGCGATCGACTTTCGGAGGACGACCAGCCCGCCGTAGCCGCCGCCTGCCAGGACCACGAGGGAAACGATTCCGGCCAGACTGAGGAATCGTCGCCGCAGCGAGCGCGAAGAAAATGCCGACGGCTCCGTCGGCCCCGACGGCTCCGACAGCGTGGATGCGAGGATGCTTGTGCTAGGACGCAAGTTCATCGGGGGAGCCGCTAAATTCCGCTATGACTATGACCGACTGGAACGACCGAAACGCGTCCCCCAACCCGCCCGTTGATCCAGACGTGTACGATCCTGCCGTCGTCGAGCGAAAGTGGCAGGATCACTGGGAAGCGCGCGGCACGAACCACACGGACCTCGGCGACGGCGCCAGTCCGTTCTACGCCCTGATGATGTTTCCGTACCCGTCGGCTGAGGGTTTGCACGTCGGGAATCTGTTCGCGTTTACGGGCAACGACATATATGGACGATTCCAGCGGCTCCAAGGGCACACGGTGTTCGAGCCGCTCGGGTACGACGCCTTCGGAATCCACTCCGAGAACTTCGCGCTCAAGGTCGGCGTCCATCCGGCCGATCTGATTCCTAGAAACATCGACAACTTCCGCCGCCAGCTTAAGCGCGGCGGACTGATGGTCGACTGGCGCCACGAGCTGTCCACGACGGACCCGAGTTATTACAAGTGGACGCAATGGATTTTTCTACAGCTTTATAAACGCGGACTCGCCTACAAGAAGCGGGCGGCGGTCAACTGGTGTCCGAACGACAAGACCGTCCTCGCCAACGAGCAGGTCATCGCCGGCGAATGCGAGCGATGCGGGGCCAAGGTCGAACAGCGTTTCCTCGAGCAGTGGTTTTTCCGCATCACCAACTACGCGGGTCGGCTCCTCGCCAACCTGGATTGGCTGGACTGGTCGGAGTCGACGAAGCTCGCCCAGCGTAACTGGATCGGCCGGTCGGACGGTGCCGAGATCAGTTTCCGCGTGCAGGATCTGGAGGAGTTCACGGCGACGGCCACGATCGGGATCGCGACGGGCGAGTTCTCCGCCACGCCGATCGAGATTCGCGTTTTCACGACGCGCCCGGACACGCTGTTCGGCGCCACCTACCTCGTGTTGGCGCCGGAGCATCCGCTCGTCGACTCGTTGACGGCCGATGCCGAGCGCGACGCCGTGGGCGAGTACAAGGCGGCGGCCGCCAAGCAGGACATCGTTTCGCGCAAGGTGAACAAGGAGAAGACGGGCGTCTTCACCGGGTCGTTCGCGATCAACCCGGCGACGCAACAGCCGATCCCGATCTGGGTCGCCGACTACGTGCTCATGGAGTACGGGACCGGAGCGATCATGGCCGTCCCCGGTCACGACGAGCGCGATTTCGAGTTCGCCACCGTTTTTGATCTTCCGATCGTTCGCGTCGTGGCGGGTCCGGAGATCGTGGACTCACACGCGGCGCTCGAGGTCGCG
>DATMHK010000086.1:0-6521 GCA_035554995.1 Gemmatimonadaceae bacterium | reverse complement strand
CACCGACATTCCGAGCCCCGCGACCGCGGCGCCCTTAAGCCACAGCGGCGGCCGTTCGGCCAGGCGACGGGCCGCGAACAGCGGGATCGCGAACAGTGAGATGTAAGCGAACGCGTAGAAGATGCCGCCGGCGTTCTCGAGCACCTGAAACGCTTCCTGTAGTCCAACGCCAACCTGGCCGGCGAGCGTGAATGCCAGCGTGAGGCCACCAACGAACAGAATCGAGTTCACCGGCGTGAGGTAGCGCGGATGCAGCCTCGTGAACCATTTCGGCAGGATGCCGTCCCAGCCGGCGACCATCGGCAGTCGCGTCGTACCGGCGAACATCAGCGAGACGTTGCCGATCTGGCGCAGCAGGAGGAGGCCAATGAGCAGCGGCGCGATGATCGACGCGGCGCCCATGCCGCTGAACGCCATCGTGAGCGTCTGCGGGATGGGGCTCACCAGATCGATCTTGTCCTTCGGTACGATGGCAACGACGGTGCTCGTTCCCATGATGAACATGAGCGCGATGATCGGCGACGCGATCACCACCGATCGTCCGATCGTGCGCGCGGGATTCTTGCACTCGCCGGCGAGAATCGCCACGTACTCGAATCCGCTCAGCGCGCCCAGCGCCATCTTGCCAAGCAGGTTGAGATTGAGCGCGGTGAGTGGCGGCAGCGACGCGGCGAAGGGATGAAACTCCTTGATCTGGCCGCGGGCGAGCGCCATGAACGGCACGATGATCAACGCCACGTAGGTCAGGAGCTGCGCGGCGCCGCCGATGCTCTGCATCCATTTGCCGATGCGAAGCCCGAATAGCGCGAGGATCGTGATCGCGACAACCATCGTCGCGCTCACCACCGGCGTGTACCATGCGGCGCCTGTCATCCACACCGCGCCGGCGCCGACGAGATACGAAAGATTCGTCGCCATCATCACGCCGAACGTGGCAAGAATCAGGATGGCGAACGCCCAAAGATTCCACGCCGTGAGGAAGCCGCCGAACTCACCGAATCCAACCGTCGCCCACTGATAGAGACCGCCCTCGAGCGGCATGAGGCGATTGAGGTAGATGACGACGGCCGCTTGCGGGATGTAGTACAGCGCCATCGCGGCGAGCCAGAACACGACGTGGCCGGTGCCGAGCTTGGCCGCCGTGCCGACCCATCCCGAGCCGACGATGAACATGATCTGCGTGAGCACGAGCGTCGGCAGCCCGAGCTCCTTTCGGAGCCCGGCCGTGTGTTGCTCGACGTCCCGTACGCGATCGGTCGACGTGCTCACGGAAGTTGGCCGTCCATCTTGGGTGCACTACCCTACGGAGCCGCGCGGTCGGGGGCAAGCGCTTCCACGTTTGCGTTTCACCAGATTGACGACGCTTCGACACCACCCGCAGATTGCCATCGTCCCGAACCCCACCTCGATGATCTCGCAGCATTCAGCGCTTCGCCCCGTCCTAGGACTCCTCCTCGCCGTCGCGTGCACCTCCGCCGGCAATCAGCAAACGCCCCCGGCGACGCGGCCCGCCGCCACCGACGACGCGCTCGTCGCACGTGCGCGCGCCATCCACCAGCGCGTCATGACGCTCGACACGCACGTCGACATCAACCCCAACCAGTTCAACCCGGGCGATTCGGTCAACTTTGCCAAGGGTGTTCCTGGCCGGCAGGTCGATCTGCCCAAGATGGAAGCCGGCGGATACGACGCCGTCTTTCTCGCCGTCTATCAAGGCCAGGGCCCGCTCGACTCGGCGGGCTACGCCAATGCGTATCGCGCCGCAATCGCCAAATTCGACGCGATTCACAAGCTCACCGAAGTCCTCGCGCCGGACCGCACGGGCCTCGCGCTGACGGCCGCCGACGCGCGCCGCATCAACGCGGCGGGGAAGAAGGTCATCTTCGCCGGCATCGAGAACGGCTACCCGATCGGCACCGATCTCACCCGCGTGAAGGAGTTCTACGACCGCGGCGGCCGTTACATGTCGCTCGCCCACAACGGCAACAGCCAGCTCTCCGACTCGAATACGGGCGAGCAACAGGGATATTTGTACAACAACGGGCTATCTCCGCTCGGCCGTGAAGTCATCAAGCTGATGAACACCTACGG
The DNA here is from genome assembly GCA_035554995.1 of Gemmatimonadaceae bacterium. Taxonomy (GTDB): domain Bacteria; phylum Gemmatimonadota; class Gemmatimonadetes; order Gemmatimonadales; family Gemmatimonadaceae; genus JAQBQB01. Next base: position 4,430 of record DATMHK010000086.1, on the reverse strand, counting down.
CATGATGGTCGACTTCTCGCATCCCTCGAAGGGCGCGATGATGGAGATGATCAAGCTGTCGAAGGCACCGATCATCGGATCGCACTCGGGCGTGCGCGCGATCTGTAACCACAGCCGCAACGCCGACGACGAGCAGCTCAAGGCGCTCGCCAAGAACGGCGGCGTCATCCAGCTCGTCGGCTTCGCGGGATATGTGAAGTGCGACCCGAAACGCGACTCGGCGCGTACCGCGGAGACCGCAGCGCTCAATCGCGAGTTCGGTATTGTGCTGCAGCAGGGCGCCGGGCGAGGAGGTGGAGCGGGACGCGGTGGCGCGGGCGGCGGCGGCGGTCGCGGAGCGGGACGCGGCGGCGCGAACGCGGTGCTCGATTCGATCCTGCAGACGCTTCCCGTGGAGCGACGTGCCGAATACCAGCGACGCCAGCAGGCGATCGCAGCCAAGTATCCGCCTACGCCGCGCGCCAATGTTTCGGACTTCGTCGATCACATCGACTACGCCGTGAAGTTGATCGGCATCGACCACGTCGGCATCAGCTCGGACATGGATGGCGGCGGCGGCGTGGACGGCTGGAACAGCGCGGCCGAGACATTCAACGTCACGCTCGAGCTGGTGCGGCGCGGGTACACCGAGGAGCAGATCGGCAAGATCTGGAGCGGCAACCTCCTTCGCGTGCTCGAGGAGTGCGAGCGCGTCGCGAAAGAGATTCAGAGCGGGAAGCTCAAGGCCTGAGTCGCGGGGCGCTCGCCGTATTGCCACCCGAGCACAGAACGATCAGTATTCTGGAGTCAGCGGCGGTGAGAGGCTCGGTATGCGGCAACGAATGATCGTCGTGTGCTCTGCATTTGCCTTTACCGCGGCGTGCGCCGGCCATGGCGTACCCGCGACGGCGGACGATGGTGCCGGAGCCGTGCAATCCGCGCGGACGCGCGACCGGAGTCTCATCACTCGCGACGAGCTGTCCGAGAATCCCACGATGAACGCCCAGAGCGTACTCGATGCGATTCGATCGCTGCGTCCGCAGTTTCTGACGCAGCGCGGGAAGAACAGCCACAGCGACGACGACGCTGGAAAAACTCACGCCTCGATCGACGGCGGGCGCATAGTTCCCCTCGAGGAGCTCGGCAACATGCACGTCGCGTCCGTGCTCGATATTCGCTTTCTCGATGCCGCGGCGGCCATGCAACGCTTCGGTGGTGCGGCCCGCGAGGGTCCTGTCATCCTCGTCCGAACGATCGGTAAGTAAAGAAAGCGGGGCGTGTGAGAAACACACGCCCCGCTTTCTTTCGTCCGCGACTGGGTCTATTTGTCCCACCACACGTGCGTCAGATACGTGTCGGTACCCATGCGCGAGATGGCGTCGTTCAACGCCGCGCTGTTCACCGACTGCTCCTGGCTGGGGTACGTCAGACGCCGCGGAATCCCCACCACGTCGGCGTACATCTTGGGTCCCGGCTTGATCGATGCCGGGTTGCCGGTGCGACGCCACTCCGCCCACGCTTCGAACCCCGTCGTGAACAACGCGATCCACTTCTGGAGTCCGATCTGTTGGAGTCCCGTTGCGCCCGCGACGTACGCGACGCCAGGGCGGGCGAGATACGCATCCGCGTCGGCGTCGGCGAGTCCCCACTGCAGCATCGACGCACGAACGCCCGCGTTGTAGTGGCCGGCGGCATTCGTCTGACCGCCGAGCCCACGTTCGGCTGCTTCGGCCTTGAGGAGCTCTACTTCGGAGTACGTCATGAGGTACGACGGTGTCTTCTTGCCGGCGACCGTGCCGAACGTCCCGTATGACGTGGCGCCGGGATAGAAGACCGTGCCCGGGCGCGACGTGGTGTTGAAGAACGGCGCGACCGTCGTGTTGTCGAGACCGTTTTGCAACCCGGCATACTTGGTCGGATCGGCCTTGGTCGGCTGCGCGTAGACCTTGAGGCGCGGGTCGTTCAACGCCACGAGCGTATCGATGAGTGTCTTGGACATCCGGTCGTCGTCGCGCGTGGCGAACGTCGCGGCCCACGGGTTGTCGAAGATGCCGTCGCCCGGCCAGGCGAGCATCGCGTTGTCGGCGTTCGACGTGAACGTGCCGCCGGGGCCCGAGAACGCCGCGGTCAGCTCGGCTGCCGCCTTTGTCGCGTCCACTTTCGACAGTCGCATGGCCATTCGCGCGTGGAGCGAGTTGGCGAACTTTTGCCACTTGCCGAGGTCGCCCTTGTAGAGCGGATCGGCGGTGCCGAGTCCGAGGTCCGTGCTTCCCGGCTTCATCGCGGCGGCCGCGTCGGTCACGGTCTTGAGCAAACCATAATAAATGTCTTTCTGCGCGTCATACTTTGGCTTGAGCGCCCCGCCGGCGACGTCGCCCTTGAACGCTTCGCTGTAGGGAATGTCGCCCCAGATGTCGGTCATCATCTGAAGCTCCCAGGACTGCATGACGCGCGCAGGGCCCGAGGTATTCGGCGACTTCGCGGCGTCGCCCTGATCGATGACTTTCTGCCAGTCTTCGAGCTCGCTTGTATACGAGCCGGTGAACAGCCCGTCGATCACGTCGGGCCGGATGTGGCCGCGGTCCTCTTCGACGTACTGGATCTGCGCGATGTGTTGCGCGAACAACTCGGACATCGCGAGGGTCTGAAACGACCCGTAGTACCGTCCGATTCCCGACTGCACGGCCTGCGTGAACAGCGGCCCGGCGGGCGCTGTGGTGGGGCTGTTCGGGTTGCTGTTCAACCCGGTGAGATCATGTTGGCAGGCCGCGACCACGAGTGGCGCGAGCAGAACTGCCAATCCTTTGGCGTGTCTCATTGAATGATTCTCGCGGTTGATGGTCACGGGACGATGGTCACGTTGAGGCCGATCGAGCGCAGCGTCGGGAGAGCGCCCATGTCGTAGCCCTGGCCGCCGTTACCGGCATTGGCCGCGTTCTCAGGATCGTAGTTCGGGAAATCCGTCCACGTGTGAAGGTTGCGGGCGACGAACGCGATATTGAGCGACTGCGCCCGTACGCGGTTCGCGAAGCGCGACGGCACTTCCCAGCCCAGTTGAACCTCGCGCAGCTTCACGAAACCCGTGTTGTAGATGCCCGCCTCGTTGATGCCGAACAGCGAGTGGTTGTAGTCCTCGGCGATGACAGTGGTCGTGTTCTGCTTGCCGCTGGCCTTGTCGATCCCATCGACCACTAGACCGGGATTGTTCCAATCCACTTCGCGCCCGCGGAGTGTGTTCGCGAGAACTCCGGACTGCGTGCCGAACCAGTTGCCGACCGAGAAGTTTTGTCCGCCACGCCGGATGTCGAGGAGCGCGTTGAGCGTCCATGCCCGGTAGCGGACCTCGTTGATCCAGCCGCCCGTCCAATCCGGGTTGACGTTTCCCAGAATGCGCTTCGTCCCATCTTTGAGCGGCAGACCGTTTGCCGTCAGGATCTTGTGGGTCGCCGAATCGCGGAGGAACGCGTAACCGAACAGAACACCGTACGGTTCTCCCTCGCGCGCCTGAATCTCCGAGCTCCACTGCGCCGACAACCGCGTGGCCGCCAATCCCGGCGCGAGCGCGTCGACCTTGTTGCGGTTGCGGAGGTAGTTGAACGTCGACGTCCACGACACACCGGTGCTCGAGCGAAGGACGCGCGCCGACAGCGTTCCCTCGAAGCCACGGTTGCTGATCTGACCGGCATTGATGATCGTCGAGCTGAAGCCGGTGGCCGGCGCGGTCGTCAGCGCCAGCACCTGGTTGCGGCTGATCTTGGAGTAGTACGTACCGTCGAAGGTGACGCGATCGCTGAACAGCGCCGCCTCGATGCCGCCCTCGGAACCGATCGTCTGCTCCGGCTTGAGCTGCGCGTTCGCCGACTGATCGGCGAGCGTAAAGAGCGCGAGGCTGCCGAACTTGCGCGAGCTTCCGTTGTACACCGTTGCCAACTGGTACGGGCCGGCGTCCGATCCGACGCGTGCCCAACCTCCGCGGAGCTTCAGGTAACTCACCTTCTGGCCGCTCGTGATCCACGGGAACAGATCGGACAGGATCAACGACGAGTTGACCGACGGATAGAAGTACGAGGCGTTGTCCTTGGGCAACGTCGACGACCAGTCGTTGCGGCCCGTGATTTCGACCGTCCAGTGCTTCTTCATCGTTGCGATCACCGAGCCGTACGTCGAGTTGACGGCCGAGTGGAACTCGGAGTTGGTGGCGGTCGGCGTGACACCCGCGTTCGCGAGATTGTAGATGCCTTCGACGAGAATTCCGTTCGTCGAGAACGCGTTGTTGTAGCTGTCGTTCCGCCGGCGGTTGCCGCCGAGGTTCGCGGTGATGTCGGCGAAGCTCACGGTCTTTCTCGCCGTGAGCAGGCCTTCGAAGTTCATCTCGCGCAAGCGGCCCGTATTGTTGGTAAAGCCGCCGTTGTACGCCGGGCTCGCGCGATCGATGTTGCCCTTCGCGAAAT
>DATMHK010000085.1:0-3860 GCA_035554995.1 Gemmatimonadaceae bacterium | reverse complement strand
GCATGGCTGAGTACATTTCGCCATGCCCGCGACCGCCACTCCCGACGTCCTCGAAAAGCTCGTTTCGCTCTGCAAGCGCCGTGGTTTCATCTTCCAGTCGTCGGAGATCTACGGCGGCACAGGCTCCGTCTGGGACTACGGTCCGCTCGGCGTCGAGCTCAAGAAAAACCTGAAGGATCGCTGGTGGCACGCGATGGTCCGGGCCCGGGACGACATCGAGGGGCTCGACGCGGCGATCCTCATGCATCCGCGCGTCTGGGAGGCCAGCGGCCACGTCGCGACGTTCACCGACCCCCTCGTCGATTGCAAGAACTGTAAGAAACGGTTCCGCGCCGACGACCCCAAGATCAAAGGCACGCCCGGCACGCCCGACGCGCAGTGCCCGGTCTGCGGCATGAAAGGAACGCTCTCCGAGCCGCGCATGTTCAATCTCATGTTCAAGACGTACATGGGACCGGTCGAAGACAGCGCGTCCATCGTGTATCTGCGCCCCGAGACGGCGCAGGGCATCTATGTGAACTTTCTCAACGTCCAGCAGTCGACGCGGCAGAAAGTCCCCTTCGGCATCGCGCAGATCGGGAAGGCGTTCCGCAACGAGATTACCCCGGGCAATTTCATCTTCCGAACGCGCGAGTTCGAGCAGATGGAGATGCAGTTCTTCGTCGAGCCGGGCACCGACATGCACTGGTTCGAGTACTGGAAAGAGCAGCGCCTGAACTGGCACAAGTCGCTTGGCATCGCGCCCGAACGTTTGGAGTTCCATCAGCACTCGAAGGAGGAATTGGCGCATTACGCGCGCGCCGCCTTCGACATCCAGTTCGATTTCGGCGGCACGCTCGGCTTTCAGGAGATCGAGGGCGTGCACAACCGCGGCGATTTCGATCTGTCGCGGCATCAGGAGTATTCGGGGAAGAAGCTCGAGTACTTCGATCAACCGAACAACAAGCGCTTCGTGCCGTTCGTGGTGGAGACTTCCGTCGGCGCCGATCGCACGACGCTCGCCGTGCTCGTGAACGGGTATCGCGAAGAATCCGTCGAAGGCGAGTCCGAGGGACGCACGGTCCTTGGCATCCATCCGTCGCTCGCTCCGATCAAGGCCGGCGTTTTTCCGCTCGTCAAGAAGGACGGCATGCCGGAGTTCGCCGAGAAGCTCACGTCCGAGCTGCGGCAGCGTTTTCCGGTGTTCTACGACGAATCGGGTGCGATCGGCCGCCGGTATCGCCGGCAGGATGAAGTCGGCACACCGTACTGCATCACCATCGACGGTCAGACGATGCAGGACGGGACCGTGACGATTCGCGATCGCGACACGCTGGCGCAGGAGCGCGTCGCCGCCGATCACGTCGCACGGATCATTCAGGCTCGCCTCTCGACGTGACCGACCTCTCGCTCGAGCGCCTGCGCCGCGAGGGCGAGGCGTTCATGGAAGAGATCTCGCGCGAGTACTACCTCGCGCACTCGGGGCACAAACCGACCGCCGAGCTCCAGCCTATCTACGCGCGTCACGCCGCGGTGCTCGGCCAGGATGCGTTGGACGTCACGCTCGACGCATTCCGAAGTGCCAAGGAAGGAACCGAGGAGCGCCGATCCGCACGGCTGCTCGTCGACTGGCAGGCCGAATCGCAGAGCGCACGACAGCTGGCCGAGCTCGATGAGCGCGAGATCGCATGGCAGGGGTCGGCCGTCGTGAACGTTTCTGACACCCGCCAGATCAAGTTCGAGGCGGCGTCGATCGACATCGCGAACAGCGGCGACGCCAACGAACGCCACATGATCGAGGCGGCGCGGGCCAAGCTCGTGGAACGCGAGCTCGCCCCAATAAAGCGGGAGCGCTTCCAGCGGGAACGCGACATCACCGAGTCGCTGGGCCTCGCGTCGAGCTACAACGCCACGTTCGAGCTGTTGAGCGGCCTATCGCTGACCGATCTGGCGGCGCAATGTGAGCAGTTCATCAAGGACACCGACGCGCTGTGGGACGAAGTGCTCCCCGAGTTCACCAAGCGCGTGCTCGGCATGAACGTGCGGGACCTGACGCGTGCCGACGCGCTCGCACTGATGCGCGCGCGGGAGTTCGATGCGTACTTCCCGGCCAGCCGCATGGAGGCCGCGATCACGGGCCAGGTGCGTGAGATGGGGGTCGACCCACTGGCCGCGGGCCGGATCACGCTCGATACGGGCGACCGGGAAGGGAAGCGATCACGGGCTTTCTGCTCTCCCGTTCGCGTTCCGTCCGAGGTGTATCTGGTGCTCCGTCCGCACGGCGGCCAGACGGACTGGAATACGTTTCTTCACGAGCTCGGCCACGCGCTCCACTTCGCGTACATGCGCCCCGACCTCGCCTTCGAGTATCGCTGGCTCGGCGACAACTCGATCACTGAAGGCTACGCGATGTTCTTCGACCATTCGATGAAGGACCGCGGATGGCTGAAGCGTTACACGGAGCTCGGCGAATCGAAAGTCGACAATTTCCTGCGCACCGCCGGTTTCGAAGAGCTGCAGTTCCTGCGTCGGTACTGCGCGAAACTGATCTATGAGGTGGAGCTCTACGGCGGAAAACGTAGCTGGGATTCTCTTCCCGATCTGTATGTCGAGGGCCTCACCCGCGCCACGACGTTCCGCTACGATCGCGCGGATGCGTTCGTCGATGTCGACCCGCGATACTATGCTGCGCGGTATCTGCGCGCGTGGCAGCTACAGGCCCTGATCCGCGAAACCTTGGTCGAACGGTACGACGACGATTGGTGGCGGAATCCGCGCGCCGGACCGTGGATCTGTTCGGCCTTGTTCGGTGAAGGACAGCGAGAGCTCGCCGACGAGCAGGCGCAGCGTGTCGCGGGAAAGATGCTATCGTTCGCACCTTTGAGACGATCGATTGAGCGAATGCTCGGATAACATAGCAACGGCTAACCGCGCGACTGCCGAAAGGCGCGACTGCCAGACAGCGCGACTGCCAAACGGCGCGACTGCCAAGCGGCGCATGGGCGCTTCGCGCCGTTTGTTGAGCGTGTCCGGGTTTGTAACGGGTGCACGGCCTTTCCTCGGGCGACGCTTCGGTCGCGCGTTGCACTCAATGTTGCGCGTCCCTCGGCCGAAGGCCGCTTGCGCCTCTTGGCAGGTGCGCCGTCTGGCAGCCGCGCCCTTTGGCAGTCGCGCCCCTCGGCAGTCGCGCGTCCGCTGTTGCGCCTCAAGGAGCCGCAGACAAACCGAACGCTATTACATAATCCCCACTCCCCCAATCTTCGCTTCCGCCGACGCAAATCACGACGTACTGCTTCCCGCCGATCTCATAAGTCATCGGTGTCGCTCGCGCCCCGGCGGGGATCGCACCGCGCCACAATTCACGGCCCGTTGCGACGTCGAACGCTCGCAGGAAATGGTCGATTGCCGCTCCGATGAACGCGATGCCGCTCGCGGTGACGATCGGGCCGCCGAGGTTGGGTAGTCCGAGCGGTGTCTTCGAGATGGCGGCAAGTTGGGGCCGAAGCGTCGCGGGGTCGCCGAGCGGAACCTCCCACGCTTTTGCACCGGTCTCGAGATTGATTCCGACCAGCGCGCCCCACGGCGGCGGGGTGCATGGCAACCCGCTGGGCGCCTTCAGAATGCGACGTCGCATCACGTACGGCGTGCCGCGCATTCGCGTGTATTGATCGTCGAGGCGGCCCGAATTCTGTCTCGCTTCCGCCGTGTCGAATCGGTCGACCGGAATGAGTTGGATGATTGCTGCCAAACGATTGACCGGAACGACGGCGATGTGTCGCCCCGGGTCGTACGCCACGCCACCCCAATGTGCGCCGCCGACGTTTGACGGAACGACGAGCGATCCCTCGAGACTCGGCGGTGTGAAAGGGCCGTCGTTGCGC
>DATMHK010000084.1:0-3263 GCA_035554995.1 Gemmatimonadaceae bacterium | reverse complement strand
GGTCTCGACGCTAAACTCCGCATCGGTCGGCCCCTTGTGTGGTAGAACGCCGATCGAATGGCCGTCGACAGAGCTCGCGCCGAGCGCCGCTGCCCGCATCACGCCCCCGCCGCCGCCACACAGCACAACGCCGCCGGACCGCGCGATCTCGCGCCCGAGGTCGAACGCGAGTCGGAATACGGGAGACTCGTCGCCGACATGCCGCGTCCCACCGCCAACGACGCCAATGATTGGTCTGCGCATGATCACACGATACCATGGCGCGGTACCCCCGACGAACTCCGCCTATTTGACGACGATGCTCGCGTCGCCGAGCGTGGAGGTCCGGATGAACTCCAGCACGCGACGATCGAGATAGTTGCCGATCTGGCGCGGGATACGACGCCGCTGAGCGGATGTGAGAAGGCCGTTCACTCGCGGAATCAATGTGATCAGGAAATCGACCGTCCTCTCGCGAGCGGACACGTAGTCGCGGTACGCCTCGCCGTGACTGTACACCTCGGGCAGTTGAATGAGTCGTGCGACCGCCGGCGTCCACACCGAGTCGGCGAAGACCGAGAAGATGCGGGACAACGTCGCAAGGCTGTCCGCCTGCGAGCGCGACATCTCTAGCTCGCGCTGTTGCGTGAGCAGCATCGACATTGGATTCGGGATCGCACTTGTGCCGAAGTCCTTCATCGACTGGGCGTCCGCGCGAGCACCCGGCCGAGAACGGCCGGCGTCCAGCCGCTGCGTGAGCAACTGGCGTTCGCGCGGAAGGCCGAGGTCGACCGCCACGCTCAAGCTCATGTAGGGGAGCGCGCGAATCGTCGACTCGCGCGGGCGCGTGGAGCCGAAGCGTTGGTTGACGTCGTAGGTGTAACGGCGCGTCAGCGGATCGAAGCCGCGCACGAAAAGCAGGTTCTCGTCCGGTGGAATGCGCTGTCCCCAGCCGCGGAGCCCTGAGGACCCGTGAAGCGCCAGGTCGGCGACGCCGAGGGGATTCGCGACCGTCAGCGCGACGGTCGCCCGCTTGGGAAGACCGATCCTCCTCGGGTCGAACTTTATCTGGAGCGCGTTCGCCAGCGTCCACGGCGCCTGACAACTTCCACGCGAGGCGAGTTGGCCAAGCTGCTTGGCGAGGCACGCGCGGGCACTCGGCGTACCCGACGCAACGAGCGATCCGATCGCCGCCGCGGCCGGGTCAGCGGAAGCCGGATCGAAGATGAACGCCCGGTCGTTGATCGCGCCATCGCCGTTGATGTCGGAGGCGATCATCGGAGTGAAATGAGCTCCAGACTCGGCGTGAAGGACCAGCGTGAGGTAGACGAGATCGAAGATTGGGAAGTTGGTCCAACGCAAATCCATCGTATGCCGCGGCGCCTGCGGTTGAACACCCCACTGCGCCGCGAATGGGTCACCGGTTGTGCTCGAGAACCCGTAATACTCCTCGCGGACGTCGAGCAGCGAGTACGTCAGATCCCATTGGAGCTTCGCGTTCGCGGTGACGGGCTTGACGTTCACGGTCGCCGCGCGCGAATGAATGCCGAGGCCGGACTGCAGCGCCCAGACTCGCTGGAAGTCTGTCGACACCTTCCCCGCGGCCGCCGCGATTGCGCCCGTCGCGCCGACGATCGCCCCCGGATCGACAAACACCGGCCGCTGCCCTTCGCCCGGCAGCGTGAACTGAGAAGAACGCCGCACGTTGACATCGACTCCGCCGGGCTGGTGCAATCCGTTCGAGAATATTCCCTGAACGCCCAGCACGAATCGGTTGTCGAGCACGGGCCCCGACCAATCGGCGGCGGCACGCAGCGCGCGAGGCTCTCGGAACCCCGGCGCGAAAAGCGTCACGTTCGGCGATGCCGAAGCGTAGACCGAACCGCTCGATCCATCGGCGCATGCGCTCGGGATCGACGCCGGATCGGCGACGAACGCACTCCAATTTGCGCTCGGGACGGCGGCACCGACGCAGCTTATGGCTCGCGTCGACGACGGCAGTCCCGTCGCGCTCATCGCACCCGCGACCAATTGCGACGGCGCGATGTTCTGGAATACGCCGATCCCCGCGTGGATCACGGCCTGTGGCGGTCGCGCCGCACCCGGTGCATACGCAATTTGCGGCGAGCTGCCGTAAGCCCATTGCAGTCCGATGCGCGGACTGAAGTACGTGCGATTCGGCAGCGCGTCGTTCGACATGCCGAACGCGGAGCTCACCGCGGCGTTGGATCCGGGCGTTGTGAGAAAATGATTGCCGTCGGCGCGCACACCGTACTGCACCTGAACTCCGGGCCACGGCCGCCAGTAGTCACCGAGCGACACGGCGCCGACAATCTGACTTCCTTGCACTCGGCTCGACGACAATGTCCGGCTGAAGCTCGACGCTTCGCCCGCGGCGAGATCGCCGAGGGAATTGAACCGATATGCTCCGTTCAAGCCCTGCCCGATATCGCTGGCGAATCGGTCGTGCGCGACGCTCGACGTCACGCGAATGGTGTGGGTGTTGTCGAGGCTGAACCAGCTCAGCTGATTGGTCAGCTGGAAGGTGCGACTGCTCGTCGACGACTGAATGCCATTGCCGCCGAAGGAGAGTGAACGAACCGACGAGCCGCCGTCCGGAAGCGTCGACGTGACGCGGACGGTTCCCTCGGGAATGACTTCGTACGGACGCATCGACGCAGACTGCCCGGCGACACCGAGTGTCGTCTTGGTCAGTACGCCGAACCAGAAATAGTTCGTGTGGACGATCGACGCATTCGCACCCCAGAACGTCGTCTCGTCGGCGTGGCTCGGCGTCGCCAGAAGCAAGTTGCCCCGGTCCACCGGTCGCGAACGACGGACGTCGCCGGCGGCGCCGACCGTGAACGAATGACCGGTGCCCGAAAGGCTCGGCATGATGTCGAAGTTGGCGAGCCCCTGCGCGACGTCCTGCGTTTGCGTGCTGGACGGGCCGCCGAACGTTGTCGGAATTCCATGTTGCCCGAGAAGCGTCAGCAAACGTTGAACGGAGTCCTTGGCGACGCCGGCGGTCGTCAGTCCGAGTGATGACGCCCCGATGAGCGATTGTGCGTCCGTGATACGGCGGCCGACATTGTAGGCCGTGTTGTAGAACACCTGATCGATCGCGATCGGGCCAGCGGCGTTTCCGCCCAGGCGTACGTTCGTGTACTTCTGACCCGCCGCGGACGCCGCCTGGTCCGCCCACTCGAGTTGCGGCGCAATGTTGGCGTTCGTGATCGAGCGACGCGAGAAGTTCGAGCCGGGGATTGTCTGGATCGTGATCT
>DATMHK010000083.1:0-7245 GCA_035554995.1 Gemmatimonadaceae bacterium | reverse complement strand
CGACCGCGCCGAGCGGTCTCGCGCGAGCAGCGGAGTTGCACGACTGCGGCTCGTGACGATCAGCTTCGACCCTCGCGACACACCGGAACACCTGCGCGTTTACGCGTCGAGATATCAAGCGGACGGGACCGACTGGCGTTTTGCTCGGGTGCATGACGCACGTGAGCTGCCGGCGCTCCTCTCCGCGTTCGGCATCACGGTCATTCCCGATGGACGCGGAGACTTTCAACACAACGCGGCGCTGCATCTGCTCAACGCCGAGGGGCGCCTCTCGCGTGTGCTCGACCTCGATGCTGATCTCGGCGATCCCGCGCGCGTCAGTCCGGCGGGCCGACAGTGATTGGCGCCGTCGCCGGGTTAGGTCTGGTCGCGCTCCTCGCCTTGCCGTGGACACGCCAATGGCTCGAGAGCGTGATGATTCTCCACATGCTGGTGCAGATCCCGCTTCTGGCGGGAGCGGGCGCGTTGATGGTCATGGACCTGCCCGGAACCTGGCGGGCGCGGTTGGCGTCGTGGAACCGCAACGGTGTTTCAGGGATCCTCATGGCCGCCGCCGCCAGCTCGTGGTGGATGGTGCCGCGCGCCTTGGATGCCGCGCTCGCATCCCCGGCGATGGAGCTGGCGAAGTTCGTGAGCCTTCCGCTGTTCGTCGGGGTCCCGCTCGCGCTCAGCTGGTCGTGGCTCGGCGGAATCGGCCGCGGGTTCGTGATCGCCAACGTGCTGCCGATGTGGGCGGTGGTCGGCTGGCTCTACCTCGTGGCACCGGTGCGCGTGTGCAACTTCTATCTCGTCGAAGATCAGGCGGTCGCGGGGGCGGGGTTGATTGCGGCGTCGAGCGGGCTCGGGCTGATCGCCGGTGGCCTGGCGTTTCGCCGGCGTCCGACGATATCAGCCGCGTCAGCCGATTTCACCACGTTTCTTGGCGTAAGGGCCGTTGACGATTCCACCCGGACCGTCCTATCTTCTCTAAAGCCGACACAGTCGGCTCTAACCAACCGGATGCAATGATAGAGTCTCACTTCTACGTCACCCTCCTCCGCAGCGGACCGCGACTCATCGCGTCGCAGGGCGTAGTGTGCCCTGTCGCGTCGATGTTCGCCGACGCCGCCGACCGAGGTCGAGCACCGTAGAAGCCTGAGATTCGATGTCGTGATCCGGCCTTTCGGTGCTCCCTCAGAACCGAAAGGCCTTTTTGCTGTCCCCGCGCGCAACTCAGCCGCGGTGCCTCCAGCGGATCACCGACATGGATCAGGAAATCATTACACGCTACATCGGCCAGCCGCCGCGCCTCCCTCGCGAGCTGCGCGCGCGGATCGAGCACGCGTGTTCGGGAAACTCCATACAGCTCTACGCCCTCGCCGACCTCGACCACGCGCTGCGACTCGGCGAATCGTGGCTTGCGCTTACTGCCAGCCACGTCGCGCTGGCGCGACGCGACGACGGCGGAGAGTGGCGCGTGCGCACGATCGATCGCGCGCAGATTCGCGCGCTTCAAGAAGCACCGGGGCTGAGCGCGCACACTCTGACGCTGCTCGGCGATCCGGGCGATCCGCCGCTCTTCGTCGTGCGCTACACGCACCGCCAACGGGGCGCGCTCGAGAACATTCGCTTCGTCCTCGACGAGGCGTTGCACGGTCGTTCCATCGCCGAAGTCGGCGGCGCGAGCGGCCCGGTTGTGGAGGGTGACGTCGCCGATCGCGTCTACGCCGCGGCCGTCGCACGCCCTGTGCGCGACGCGCAAGCGCTCGTCGCGGGACGCCAGTCGCGCGTCATCGTCCGATTGCTCCGGTACTTACTACCATACCGGCGCGAGCTCACGCTCGGGCTCGCGTCGGCCGCGATCATCACACTGATAAGTCTCGCGCCACCGTACATCGCGGGCTTCCTCATCGACCGTGTGGTGCGGCCGGCGCAGGACGGAACGTTGTCACGCTCGACGGCCGCGCACATGGCGTGGATCGCCATTGCGGCGATGGCGGCGCTGTACCTCGTGCGCCAGCTCGCCGCGCACATCCGGCTGCGCTACATGGCGGTGCTCGGCGAGTACGTCGCGCGCGACCTGCGCTCCGAGCTGTACGAGCACATCCAGCGTTTGAGCCTGTCGTTCTTCTCGCGCAAGAAGACGGGGAGCCTGATCACGCGGGTCACCGCCGACACCGATCGCCTGTGGGAGTTCATCGCCTTCGGCGTCGTCGATGTCTCGCTGTCGCTCGTGATGCTCATCGGCTTGGGCGCGGTGCTGCTCACGCTCGATTGGCGGCTTGGCCTCGTCATGACGCTGCCGGTTCCCGTCCTTTGCTGGATGATCTACCGGCACGGCGAGTCGCTCGAAGGGTCGTTCATCCGCGCCTGGCGCAAATGGTCGCGCGTCACGGACGTGTTGTCCGACACGATCCCGGGCATTCGCGTCGTCAAGGCGTTCAATCAGGAGCAGCGGGAGATCGAGCGGTTCGCTGAGCGCAATGAGGACGTGACCGAGCAGTTCAACGAAGTCCACCGCAAGTGGACGACGTTCTGGCCGCTGCTCATGCTCTGCGTGCACACGACGACTGTGGTCGTCTGGGCGATGGCGATCCCGCGGCTGCTCGGCCACGGCGCCCCGCTCAGTGCCGGCGTGTTCGTGTCGTTCCTGCTCTACACGACGATGTTCGTGGCGCCGGTCGAGGTGATCGGACAGATGGCACGCACGATCAACCGAGCGACGTCCTCGGCGCATCGCGTGTTCGAAGTGCTCGACAGCGAGCCGGAGGTGCGCGACGAACCGGATCCGGTTCGCCTCGAGCCGGTCGAGGGACGCGTGTCGTTCGAGAACGTGACGTTCGCGTACGACGGTGTCCGCCAGATCCTGCGCGGCATCACGTTCGACGTGGCGCCGGGTGAGCTGATCGGACTTGTCGGACCGTCGGGCGGTGGAAAGTCGACCGTCGTGAACTTGATCGCGCGGTTCTACGATCCTACGGGAGGTGCTGTGCGCATCGACGGCGTCGATCTCCGTCACGTCGACACCGGGCATTATCGAGAGCAGATCGGGATGGTGCTCCAGGACCCGTACCTCTTTCATGGGACGGTGCTAGAGAACATCCGCTACGCCATGCCCGACGCGACGCCGGCCGCGGTCATCGCGGCGGCGAAGGCGGCGAACGCGCACGACTTCATATGTAAGCTGGGGCAGGGATACGACACGGTCGTCGGAGAGCGGGGACACACGCTGTCGGGTGGTGAGCGGCAGCGGATTTCCATTGCACGGGCGGTCTTGCACAACCCGCGCATCCTGATCCTCGACGAGGCGACGAGCAGCGTCGATACGGAGACGGAGCGTCAAATCCAGGAGGCGCTCGATCGCCTCATCGCCGGCCGTACGGTGTTCGCGATCGCGCACCGCCTGTCGACGCTGCGCCGGGCGTCGCGGCTGTTCGTGATCGAGAAGGGGAGGCTCGCCGAATCGGGCACGCACAAAGAGCTGCTCGCCGTTGACGGCGGGATCTACAAACGACTGTACGAGCTACAACTCCAATTGGCGTGAGGAAACGATGTCAAGCCTGCTTATTTCCCATTCGAGCAAAGAAGAGAATCGCGGGCCGTCGCTCGCGATCGATGAGAGCGGCCAGCTCTTCGTGGTGGAGGACCCGACGGTGCCGGTCCGGGTGCGACAGTGTTTCCCGTGGTCGGAGCCGCACCGCTACCTGTCGTTGCGCGACGCGGGTGACAAGGAGATCGCGATGGTCGACGATCCCGCGGCGCTCGACGAGGCGTCGCGGGCGGCATTGGAGCGCGCGCTGGCTATCGCCGGCTTTGTGCTCGAGGTGGCGCGCGTCGTGAGCATCGAGGAGGAAGTCGAGATCCGGCAGTGGTCGGTCGAGACGACCTCGGGCCCTCGCTCGTTCCAGACACACCTCGACGAGTGGCCACGCGTGTTGCCGGACGGCGAGCTTCTCATCCGAGACGTCGCCGGGGATCTGTACAAGATCGGTGCGCCCCGAACGCTGGATCGGAAGACACGGGAGCTGCTGTGGGCGTTCGTCGATCTCTGACGGCGCACGCCCCCGGGCTGCGCATAAAGAGATCTTGCTTCACGCTTCCGTTGCGGAACCGTGACCGGACGTAGGCCGCAAATGCAGATTTGCAATTGATTCTCCGGGTTGTCGAATGGGTTGTCAGGGCGCCGAACGCCCTCTTCTCGATTCGGCGTTCTCTGCCCCCATTCCCCGGAGGAATCAATGTCGCATGGCAGGCGGTGTGGCGCGCTGGGCGTAGGTGTCCTTCTCGCGGGCCTCAGCAGCAGCAACGCGAGCGCGCAGCAGATCAAGACGGTGTTCGTCGTCGCGATGGAGAATCACAACTGGACGCAGCCGACGAATCAGTTCACCGGCGGCATTCAGCAGATCTTTCAAAACCCGAACGCACCGTTCATCAACAGTCTCGTCGGCGGTACGGCGTTCGGTATCATCAACGGCTCGTGGGTTCGGATCAGCGACCAGGTGGCGTATGCGACGAACTACCGCAGCGTCCTCGCTACGCCGAACGGAAACAATCCGCACATCCACCCGTCCGAGCCGAACTACATCTGGGCGGAGGCGGGCACGAACTTCGGCGTGCTGAACGACAACGATCCCTTCTCCTCCAAGGGAATCACCAACCAGGATACGCCGTTGCATTTGAGCGGTTTGCTGCAGGCGGCGGGACACACGTGGAAGTCCTATCAAGAGGACATCGACATCGCAAAGGATGCCACCGGCAAGTTCACCAACATTCTGCCGCAGGATCAGTGGACGGTGCCACTCACGAGCTTCAGCGGGAACTTCGCCGCCGGGATCGTCAACGGTTTCAACTTCTCCAACCAGCTCAACTACGCCGCCAAGCACAATCCGCAGGTGTTCTTCACCGACACCAACGGCGGCAACGACGCCACGCCGGGCAATCCGCTGTCGTCACACTATGCGCCGCTCCAGCAGTTCTTCGATGATCTCGCGAACGATTGCGTGGCGGAGTACAACTGGATCACGCCGAACCAGTTCAACGACATGCACACCGCGCTCACCGGCGGTTACAAAGGCCTGACCGGCGATCCGGCAAAGATCAAGCAGGGAGATGACTTCCTCGCTCAGATCATCCCGGCGATCATGGCGTCGGACGCGTACAAGAATCACGGCGCGATCATCATCTGGTTCGACGAGTCGGAAGGCGACGGCGTCGCCGGCGACAATGCCGACGATTTCAATCACACCATCGCCGAAATCGTCATCTCGCCACGCGCGCACGACAACGTCAACGGGCTGCCGTACGCGAGCTCGGTGTTCTACACGCATTCGTCCGATTTGCGAACGATGCAGGAGATCTTCCACGTCGGGCCGTATCTCGGCGATGCCGTCAACGCGAACGACCTTCGCGATCTGTTCAAGCCGGGGGCGGTTCCGAAAAAGCCATAATCCGGATCTCGCGCAGCGACCGCATGAATCGCGGTCGCTGCGCTAGCCGGGGCTCTAGACGTACGGCCCCGGCGTCGGGCATGTTCTGGTGCATGCGCCCCCTCCCACGCCGAGCGCTGACCACTCTCGCGCTCCTTGTTCCGTCGCTGTTGCTCGCCCAAGCCGCATCCAAGCCTGTCCTCAATCAGCCGACCAATCCATTGCTCAATGGGTTCCGTTGGCGGGCAATCGGGCCCGTAGGCCCCGGCGGTCGCGTCGATGACATCGCGGTCGACGAAAAGAATCCGTCGACTTACTACATCGGCTTCGCGGTGGGCGGCGTGATCAAGACGACGAACGCCGGTACGACCTTCGAGTCGATCTTCGACGATCATGCGTCGTCGATCGCCGACATCGCGCTCGCACCATCCGATCCGAACGTTGTGTACGTCGCAACGGGCGAAGCGAACAACCGGCAGACCACGTCGTACGGCGATGGTCTCTACAGGAGCACCGACGCCGGCCGAACGTTCACGAAGATCGGATTCGCCGACGCGCAGACGTTGGGGCGCGTCATCGTGCATCCGCGCGATCCGAACACGGCGTGGATCGCCGTCGGCGGGCATCTCTATGGTTCGAACGCCGAGCGCGGCGTGTTCATGACGAGCGACGGCGGAAAGACCTGGACCAAGACGCTGTACGTCGATCAGAACACCGGCGCGACAGAGCTCGTGATCGATCCGAGCAATCCGCAGAATCTCTGGGCGGCGATGTACCAACATTCACGCACCGCGTGGGGCTACGTCGGCGGCGGACCGGGCAGTGGGATTTATCAGAGCTCTAATGGCGGGCGCAGTTGGACGAGAGTGACGTCGGCGGGACTACCGCGCGGGACGATGGGACGCGTCGCGCTCGACGTCTGTCGCAAGAATCCGAGCGTGTTGTACGCGCAGATCGAAGTCGCGCCGGACAAGGAGCCGACAACGACGACGGCGCAGGCCGGCCGAGTAGCCGAGCCGCCGAGTGGCCGAGCGGCCGGCCGCGGCTCGGCGCCGCCGAATCCTCAGGCGTCGGGACTCTGGCGATCGAACGACAAGGGCCGGACGTGGGCGTTCGTGTCGAACGAGAATCAGCGGCCGATGTACTTCAGCCAACTACGCGTCGATCCGAACGACTGTGAGACCCTCTACGTCGGCGGAGTGGGACCGACCAAGTCCACTGACGGGGGCAAGACGTGGACAGGGCTGAACAACATGGGCCACGTCGACAACCACGCGATCTGGATCGATCCCACGAACAGCCGCCACGTGATGTACGGCAACGATGGCGGCGTCGACGAGTCGCACGACGCCGGTGCGACGTGGGAAGCGATTCGGCCGGTTCCGAGTGGGCTCGCCTATCACGCGTCGGCGGACATGCGGCGACCGTACTATGTATGCGTCGGCCTGCAGGACAATGGCTCGTGGTGCGGACCGAGCTCCGTTCGGAACGACGAGCTGCGCGAAGGTGGGATGCGCCAGTGGATGTGGACACGCGTCGGCGGCGGTGACGGCTTCCAGAACGCGATGGACCCGACCGACTTCAACGTTTTCTATACGTCGTCGCAGAACGCGAACATCGCGCGCTACGATTTCTCCAGCGGCGAGATGAAGAACATCAAACCGACGTTAGGCGGGGGAAGGGGAGCGGCGGGCGGTGGTGCGGAAGGCGGCGAAGGCTTCGGGCCCGCGCCGGCGCGCGCGAACATCATCAACCCGATCGCCGGCGCGACGATTCAGTTCAACTGGAACTCGCCGGTCGTTATCTCCCCACACAATCCGCGCACGCTCCTCCTCGGCGG
>DATMHK010000082.1:0-6577 GCA_035554995.1 Gemmatimonadaceae bacterium | reverse complement strand
CGTTATCAAGAAGAGCGGGTCGAGGAATTGTGGCTGATCGATCCGGAGAGCGAGTTGGTCGAGCGGTGGAGACCCGACGATGAGCGGCCCGAGGTCCTCGCGCAGACGTTAGTCTGGCAACCGGCGGGCTCGGAGGCGTCGGTATCGATCGACTTGGTCACGCTCTTCGCCGAAGCGAACCAATAGCCGCCGAGCCGCCGAGCCGCCGAGCTCACCGCCTGATGACGAACCGTCCCCCCGCGCTCCTCCCCTGGAGCGCCGGATTGTACATCTCCTCCGCGTACGCCGGCGGAGCCACGAAGTTGCCGGCCAGCGTCGCCCGCGCCACGTAGCTCGCCGTGTAGGCGCCAGTCCACAGTACACGCGCGAAATGCGTCACGCGATCGTCGTGGAGCTCGCGGTACTCCCAAGGCGACCATCGGCCTGCAACCCAGCCCCCAAAGTAGATAGTCTGCCAGAATGGGTCGTCGCCGACCTGTTCGTCACCCGGTACCGGCCGCCGGCTCTCCGGCGTGGCGAAGGCGTCGAGCGTCTGCGACGTCAGCAGACTGTTGTCGATCGGCTCGAGACCAGCCGGGAGCGGATCCTCGACGACGACGAACTGCCGATCGGCCGGCACCGTGACGCGGAGCTGCACGCGAACGAGGTCTCCCTCTTTCACTTCCTTCACCGGCTTCCCGTCGTCGTAGCGCTCGTACCATCGCTCGACGACGATCCCATGAATGTCCGGTTTGACTGGAGCCGCGAGTGGGACCTCCTCAACCTCGAGCGCGAAGTAGACGGGCCGGGCGCCGCGCCCCGCGTCGACGTGAAGCCGGAGGACCGGTACACCGCTGGCATTGCGCTCGAGCATTCCGTCGAGCGAAGCGGCGATCGTCGTGTCCACGTCCTCCTTTGACGGACGCGCGACGAAGCGGCGGCTGGCCGCGCGAGCGTTCACGACGCGATCGCTCTCTTGGTCCTCGACGAATTTCGCGAGCGCGAGGACAACTGGTCCGTAGTCTTGCGTGCTCCATGCGTAGATGCTCTCGCCCTTGCCTTGCTGAAGCACCGTCTCCGTCAAGGCGGCGATCAACGGATGGTCCGGCCGCAGCACGAGCGACGCGCTGAGCAGTCGCGCGGCCGGTGCGATGCGCGACGGGAACTCCCGCTCGGCATGCGACGAATCCGGAAGATCGACGCGATGTCCCGCGGGAATCACCGTCCGCCACGCCGCGTCGAGCAGCGACGTCGCCGCGGCGCGCATGTCGGCGCGGGGCGCGATCACCTCGGCCAAGTGCAATCGGTCTTCCCACGTCATCCCGACCGCCACGCGAAGGAGTGTGCGCTCCGCGCTCGTATCGGGCTCGCCGGCTCGGCGCAGGTAGTCCACCGCCGACACGCGCCAGCCGAGGGCGAGCCGGTTGTAGCGCTGAACGTAGCGGTTCATGCCCCCCGTATCGACGGGAGTGTCGGCGCTTGCCCGAAGGTAGCGAGCCGCTCGTGACAAGACATTGTCGTCCACGCGCACGCCGAGGTCGCGCGCGTCGAGCAGAAAGAGGCCCGCGTGTGCCGTGAGCCATGGACTCTGCCACGGATCTCCCGGCCACAGGGCGATCGCACCGCTAGGCATTTGGCGCTTCGAGACCTCGTCGGCCAGCTCTTGCAGCTTGGCATGCGGGTCGCCGCCGAGCGCGTCGGGACGTTCGCGCTTCGTCGCATTCCAAACGGCGATCATCGCGCGCCCACGGCTGGCGATCTGCTCGGTGCAATCGAACCGGTAGGCGATGAGCCATTTGACTCCGGCGAGCATTGCCGACAGGTGCGACGTGCCGATGCGCAGGCGCATGCGCGACCGGCGTGGATCGATGTCTTTCGGCAGCTCGATCACCAGATCCTGCGTGTCGCGCGTGGCACCGAGCACGGCGTGGGTCCTCGGGTGATAGTCGGGACGGACTGGCAGCCACGTTCTCGTCGCGTCGGCGGTCGCGGCGTCGTTCGCGCCGAGGGTGACAGAGACGCTGTCGCCGATGACATCGCGCCGGGGTGCGGTGAAGACGAACCGCGCTTCGGTCGCGGATTCCGCCGAGAGCGAGATGCCGAGGCGTGGCGCGCTGGCGAGGTCCAAGCCTGTCGCCTCGGCGTACGCGGTGGCGCTACGCGCGTGTCCGTCGCGTGCGGTGACCGCGACGCCGGCAACGATCGAGTCCGATGGCCTGACGAATCGCGGCAACTCGGCGCGGGCAACGAGTGGACGGGTGACGAGGATCGTCGTGTCGCCGTTGCCGTACTTGTCTCCCGCCGAAAGCGCCACGCCCATCACGCGGAAGGTCGTGAGGTTATCCGGAACTCTGGCCCGCGCGAGGACCTCACCGTTCGCGCCGGTACGAACGGTGCCTAGATAGAAGGCCGACGAGCTGAACTCGGACCGCGTGACGTCTTTCTGCGCGCTCGGAGCATTCTGCGAGCGTTCGGGCGCTGAAGTGACGACAGACGAAGCGAGCATCATTACCGACTGGCGCATGAACATCGCGATCAGTGTCGGATCGTTCGTGAGCAGCATCGGCAGCGTGGACCAGACCGGCGCGCCGACACCTCGCGGCGCGTAGACGAGCGAGAGCAGATCCGGCGTTCTGAATCCGGTGAGCGCGAGGACGCCTTCATCTATTGCCCACAGCGCGACCTCGGAGCGAACGCCGCGTCCGACGGCGTCGCGCACGACAATCTTGATCGACGCGGTGTCTTGCGGCGCGTACGACGCGCGGTCAGGTGAGAGCGCGACGCTCAGCTTCTTCGAATCGGTCGCGACGGGCAGGTCGACGTAGCCGACCCGCAGGCGCTCGGTTGCCGAGTCGGGCCGCGCCGGCTTGGGGCGCGGCAGGAGGACGACGGAGACGATGACGTTCGGCGCGTATTTCTCGACGATCGGTACGTCGATCACATTCTCGCCGCGAACGGCGCGTTGTCGTCGCTCGTCGAAAATGCCCTCACGCTCGGTCTTGACCCACGCATCGGCGCTGTCGAACGGCGATATGAACCGCACGTGGGCCACCGAGCCGGGACGGAGGTTCTTGTCCTCGCAGGTTACCGCCAGGTGAAAGCTGCTCGTGCGCGACGGCATCTGCGGGCCGCGCGCGAGAGTCGAAACGACCGGCGCGGGCGGCGAAACGTACGTGACGATCTTCGTTCGCGTTGCATCGCCGCGAGGATTCGTCGCGGTGAAAGTAGTGAAGTACGCTCCCGCGGAGTCGAGAACGAACGAGAAACTGCCCGCGCCGCTGCGCGCGTCGATCGCCTCGGTGCGCACGGTGTCGGTCGCCGATGACGTCGAGCCGTCGGCGAGCGCGCGGGTGTATTGTCGAACAACAAGGGCGCGAACGGAGGCGTCGGCCACCGGGCTGCCCGTCCGATCGACGACTTGCACGTCGATGCGCGTCGTCTTGCCCGTAGTTTGATGTGCAGTCGCCTGCCGGACGAAGACGAACATTCGATCCGCGCTGACCGTGCCGTGCGCCTCATCCGTCACGGTCTGACGATCGACGTCAACGACGCTCGCGGTAATCTGAACAAGCCGCGTTTGAGGTCCAACGAGCTCGCTCGCGGGGATGCGAATCGTCGCGCGGCCGCTGGCGTCGAGCTTCGCGCTACCGGTGACGCGTCGCGGTTTTGGGCTCCCAGCATCCCACGGGTCGCCGACCGTCCACGTCGCGAACTTTTCGGAGACCGGCATCGGACTGGCGGGATACTGCGACGTTGCCACCCATTGCACCGTTGTACCAGCAGCGGGCGAACCGAACAGGTAATGCGCACTCACCACGGCCGTGACGTCCTCGCCGGGAAAACGCGTGATGTCGTCCGTCGCGACATCCACGAGAAACGTCGGCGCGCGATATTCCTCGACGCGGAACGGCGCGCTTCTCAGTGTGCGCCAGTCTCCTTGTGCGACGATCTGCAGCTCGGCCAGATACGCGCCGAGCCGCGGCGACGCCGCGAGGCGGAGTGAGTCGACCGCCGTGCCGAACTCGGTCAGGTGTAGCACCGTATCGCGCACGACGGCGGTGTTTTCCTCGCTCCACGAGGTTGGGCGGTGTTTGACGACGACGCGAACCGAATCGCGCGACGACGGCACGCGCAGGTCGCCGAGGATGCCGGTGCGGAGCACGGCCTTGAGGTGCACGACCTCTTTTGGCCGGAAGATGTCGCGATCGGCGAAGATCGCGCCGGCCGCGAGCGGGCCGTCGTCAGTCCGACTACCGAGGCGCGATGGTTCGAGCGGATTCTCCGGCGTATACCCGATCGCGCGCCCGCCGAGTGAGACCGCGACACGATCGTCACCAGCCTGCGCGTAGAGCACTTTGACTTGCGGATAGGCCGGCGTGAGTGTGACGTTGGTTCGTCGCGGCAGCATCGAATCGGATGCAATCCGGCGTAGCGCGGCTATGCCGCTGTCATTGCTGACGCCACGCGCGACGGAGCGCCCGGTGGCGTCGATTTGTGTGACAGTTACGCCGGGCCGGGGACGGCCGTCGGTGAGACTCGTGACGAGCGCCGATCCTTCGGTTTCACCGGCGAGTCGTGCCGTCACCGCGAGATCGGTGACCTGGACGGTGAGCGGGTCGGGGCTCCAGTAGTATGTCGCCGGATTGAATCGCTGAAGCGTGTACCGATGGCTCTCCGTCGCGACGCGTGCCGGTATTGCTTCAGGAAGCGGCTGGGCGATCTCGAGACGCACGACGACGAGGGGATGATCGGGTGCGAGCGCCAGGCGAGGGAGCGGCACTTCGGTCGTCGTGTCGACGTTGAGCCGGTCGGGTAACTCGACGGTTGTCGTCTCGGCCGCGGCGCCACGCAACAGGCGCGACCAATCCATGCCGCCGCTGGACGCGCTGATGGCGACTCGAAGGCTGTCGGGCACGCGCTGCGCGATAACACGAATGAATTGGGTGTTGATCGATCGAACGGGAAACGTGTGCGAGCCGGACGTTGCCGCGACGACGTTGCCACGCGCGTGCTGGATCGCCGGCGCGAAATCCGCTGTCTCGAAGCGCCACTCGCGGTCGCCGCTGATTCGCCGTCCGTAAATGTCCTCCATCGACGAATCGACGCGGATCATGTACGCGGTTCGCGGGCGAAGGTCGGTGCGCAACGGCCAGCTGTCGCCCGCCGCGGCGTTTGGATTGGCAAGGACGACCGGTTTGCCGTCGAGCTGGATGAAGCGGGCTGCGTTGGCGCGCGGCACCGAGGTCGAAAAGATGACGGCGATGTCGGTCGGCGCACACTGCCACGGGCCGCCGCAGTCGAGTCTCGTCACGCGGAACGTGCGTGCCGTTCGAATGCGATAGCGTTCCTCGTGCCCGTACTTTGCGTCGTCGTTCGTCGTCGGCACGACGACACGCCCGTCACAGTCGAAGGGCAGCTGGGACGCCGGCTGGAGCTCGACCACGCGAGCGAAGCGCGCGGCAATCGTGTCGCGAGGAGCCTGTGCGCCGGGTTGGAATGGGTAGGGATCAGTCGTCGTTACGGGACGCTGGGCTACGACTTTCAGACGAATGCTCATGGTATCGCGGCAACCCGCGCCGGAAAGCTCGACGCGCGTCCCGCTCCCCAAGCGGCCAACGTCGACTGGCGCGCTGTACAAGAGGAGCAAGCGCGGCTCGGGCGCGAGGATCTCCGGCTCGTAGTAGTTGCCGAAGTTCTTGGCGACGAGCCGCGGTCCCTTTATTCGAAAGCTGAAGCGGTACGGCGCAGCGAGGCGCGAACGATCCTCGCCGCGAATTCGGGGGTCGACGTCAACGACGTACTCCCTTCCCGGCTCTAGTGGCTCGCGGGGAATCAGCCGGATGGTGACGGGGTCGCGCCAGTGCGCCGCGAACGCGACAACCGGCGTGACGTGAACGAAACGCGCCGCATCGGACGAGTCGTCGAGCGCGCCGGCAATCGGCCGATCGAACGTGATCGTAATGATGCTCGAGGGTGACGCCGTGTCCGCGGGCGCATGTCGCATCACGTGCAGCGTTTCCTGCGCCGTCGCGCCGCGTGCGAGACCAACGACCGCCGCGAAGGCGACGACACGCGTCGTGCATCTCATATTCATGCAACTACGACATGCTGCGCGGCGGTCACGTCACGCGAAAGGAGCCGTTATTTGCATTCTGCAATACACTATGGTGTTGGTTTCGTGGGCGGCACCGTCATCCTGTCTCGCCCGCGAAACGATTGAATCCGCGCGCGCATCCGCCTCCCGTACCACCCTGTCGGTTTGCTGCTTCGTTTGATCGCGCGGCCTGTCGGCGGCTTTCTGCGCCGCGAGTTTCGCGATTGGGTTCGTAGCCTTCGCCCCTTTGCGCTCGCGGCGTCGGCCGCCGAGTCGACCTTCTGCTTCGCCGCCGCCGTCGCCGTCGCGGCGACCTGTTTGGCCGCGGCCTGCGTCGCCTCCGTCATCGACGCCGTCGGCGGAGGCCCCGGTTTCGTGATGTTCCAGTTCGCCGTGCCGTCGGCGAGTCGTCTGAGTCTCACGACCGGCTGATCGAACGACAGCTCGCGAATGACCATCGGCCGCCCATTCCGGAGATACCCGATCACGCTCCGCACGTCGAGC
>DATMHK010000081.1:0-20089 GCA_035554995.1 Gemmatimonadaceae bacterium | reverse complement strand
GCGTTGTGAACGAAAGACTACTCCTTGACGATCAAGCCGATGCGGCGGAAGGCGCCGTAATCAGCTGGCCGACGTCGGCCGGGGCGAGCTCGAAGACTTCCCCGAATGCGCCGATGACCGCCCGTTCGACATCAGCCATCGTCGTCCCCGCGTCTGCCTCGCGAACGACAGACGTCATCGTCACCGCGGGAATACCGCACGGAACGATGAGGTCAAAATACCCCAGGTCGGTTGAAACGTTGAGCGCGAAACCGTGCCAAGTCACCCAGTCGCGCGCGTGGACGCCAATCGAGGCAATCTTCCGATTTTGCGTCCAGACGCCCGTGTAACCCGCCTGCCGCTCACCTGGAATTCCAAACGTATCCAGCGCGCGAATGAGCGCCTCCTCGACCTGCCGCAGATACCAGTGCAGGTCCTGGCGATGGCGCTTGAGATCGATGATCGGATAGCCGACCAGCTGCCCCGGACCGTGAAAGGTCACGTCACCGCCGCGCTCGACCTCGAATAGCTCGACCCCGCGCGCAGCGAGAAGCTCCGGCGAGGCGAGCAGATGACGGTCCTTCGCCGAGCGGCCCAAGGTGACGACCGGCGGATGCTCGACGAGAAGGAGCACGTCTTCCGGAATCTCGCCGGCGATCCGCGCACGGGCGACCGCGCGCTGGTACTCCAGTGCCTTCCCGTACTCGAGCAAACCAAGCCGCTCGACCCAAAGCTCCCGCATCTGTCTCGTCCTATCCCGCGCTCAGGCCTGAATTGCCCTGCCGAGCGAATCAAGCGCCGCCTCGGACACTGCTTCGGCCAGCGTCGGGTGCGCGTGAATCGCCAGCTCGACTTCCTCGACGGTGTACTCGTTCGTCCGCGCGACCACCAGCTCGTGGATCAGCTCCGTGGCGTGCGATCCCACGATGTGCGCGCCGAGGATCTCGCCGTACTTCGCGTCGCGAATGATCTTCACGAAGCCTTCGGTCTCGCCCGACGTGCGCGCGCGGCCGCTCGCCATGAACGGGAACTTCCCGACCTTGTAGTCGAGCTTCTTGTCCTTGCACTGCTGCTCGGTGAGGCCGATCGAGGCGACTTCCGGGTGGCAATACGTCGCGTTGGGGATGTTGCCGTAATCCATCCCGTGCGTGCCCTTGCCGGCGAGGTACTCGGCGAGGACGATGCCCTCGCGCTCGCCCTTGTGCGCCAGCATTGGCGGACCGGCGACGTCGCCGATGGCGTAAATGCCTTTGGCGGTCGTCTCCATGTGCTCGTTGATCTTGATGAAGCCGCGCTCGGTGAGCTGAACGCCGGCTTCCTTGAGGCCGACGTTCTCGACGACCGGCGCGCGTCCCGTGGCCACGAGTACAACGTCTGCTTTAATATCTTTCTTCTCACCACCGGCCTCGACGGACATCGAGACAGAGTCCTTGGCCGCCTTCACGTTCGAGATCTTGGCTCCGGTGAGAACCGTGATCCCGCGCTTCTTGAAGGCGCGCTCGACTTCCTTGGAGGCATCAGCGTCCTCGAGCGGCAGGATGGCCGGCATGACATCGATCAGCGTGACCTGGGAGCCGAAGGCGTTGAAGACGTCGGCGAACTCGCAGCCCACGGCGCCGGCCCCCACGATGACGATCGACTTGGGTGCTTTCTCGAGGATGAGCGCTTCGTCGGACGAGATGATCGTCGTCTTGTTCAGCTCCAGGCCGGCTTGCGGCAAGCCGCGGACGCGGGAACCGGTGGCGATGACGATGGCTTTCTTAGCATCATGGCGCTCGTCCTTACCGTCGGCCGTCTTGACACTGACGACGTTTTTTCCTGCGAGCGTCGCCGTACCCTTGATCCAGGTGATCTTGTTCTTCTTGAAGAGGAACTCGACGCCTTTCGAATTCTGCGTGCTCACGGCGCGTGAGCGCTTCATGGCGACGTTGTAGTCCGTTTTCACCTCGCCGACGTTGATGCCGAAGTCGGCCGCATGGCGGACGCGGTTGGCGATGTACGACGACTCGAGGAGGGCCTTGGCCGGTATGCATCCCCACAGGACGCACGTGCCGCCCAATCCCTCGCGCTCGATGACAGCCGTGTTGAATCCGAGTTGCGCACAGCGGATCGCGCCGACATATCCTGCCGGACCTCCGCCGATGAAGATCACGTCGTACGAAGCCATAAACTCTTGATTGTTCAGAAGATGTAATAGTGACGAGTGCGGCGTCGAGTTCTGTGACGCCGCCCAAAGATACCGGGGTCTTGAACCAGGGCGCTACGGATGTCGCGCCTCAAAGCTTGCCGGATCTGGTTCTCCGGCATAAGGTGGAAGCGCCATGGCGCTCTCGAGAGCGGTGTTTGGGACGCAGCTCGTCGCCCTCTGCATCAGTGCAGCGATTTCGCGCGCCCAGCAGCCCACCCAAGCCGGCGCGCCGGATTCGACGCGGCGCGACTCCACACCGGCGATTCTCATCGGGCGTGTCGTCGACAGCGGCGGTATCGGCATTCCCAACGCCGAGATCACGCGAACCAAGTCCGATAGGGTTCAGGCGATCACCGGTGACAGTGGCGAGTTCCGGATCACAGGCCTCCCGCCGGGCACGATCGTGTTCAATGTGCGACGGATCGGATTCGAGTCAGCGAGCTTCACCGCCGTGCTCAAGCCGGGCAAGACGCATCGCGCCGCCTTCCCGATGACTGCGAACGCGCAGAACCTGCCGACGGTCGCGGTTTCCGACACCGCGTCGAAGACTCATTGGCTCGACCAATTCTCGCGGCGCAAGACCACGAATCGCGGCACGTTCATCACACGCGCCGAGATCGAGAAGCGCGGCGCGCGCACGGGAACGGACATCGTACGCACGGTCCCCGGGGTCCGGCTCGCACCGTTACGTGGCGGAGCGGGCTATCAGGTGATCATGAATCGCGGTTCCGGTGCGCGCGCGTGCATCCCGACGATGTTCGTGCACGGGATGCCGTACTCGGGGATGCTCGACGACTTCATCGCGGATGACATCGAGGCTTTGGAAGTCTACGTGGGAGTTTCCGAGATCCCGCCGGAGTTTGATAAGATTGGGCGTGGGGTCTGCGGGGTCATCGTGATATGGACGCGGGATCCCGGGAAGAAGCCGCCGCCTTCTGCGTAGAGTCGGTCGCTCCCGGCTGGGCCCTCTATCGGGATGCTCTGCTAACTACTCGACGCAGAGGCGCAGAGAGCGCAGAGGCACAGAGGAGCGTCGCAGGCGGGTCAGCCCTCCCCGCGCAACGAGCCCGGACGAACTTTTCTTTGGACCAGCCGCTCGGAATGCTCTACGTGGCTTCCTGAGGGGCTTCTCCAAAAAAACCAGGCTCTTGGCGCGAGGAGCCGGAGCCTCCACACGGGACCCCTCTGCGCCTCTGCGTCAAGTAGTCAAGCACGCGTCCCGATAGAGAGTAGTCTCCGCCGAGGCTAGTAAACCAACATCAACGGATTCTCAATCAAGCGACGGAGCGTCCTCAAGAACTCCGCCCCGACTGCCCCGTCCACGGCCCGGTGATCACAGCTCATCGTGACACGGAGCCGCTTCTGCACCGTGAAACCGTCCCCGCCAGGCACCACGACGTCGGTCGCCGTCCCGACCGCCAGAATCCCCACCTCCGGCGGATTGATGATCGCCGTGAACTGGTCGATCCCGAACATACCGAGGTTCGAGATCGAGAACGTCGATCCCGTGTATTCCTCGGGCTTGAGCTTCCGCTCACGGGCGCGCTTCGCGAGCTCTTTCGCCTCGGCGGAGATGTCGCGCATGCGCTTCTGGTCGGCGTCGAAGATCACCGGAACGATGAGCCCATCGTTGGTGGCGACGGCCATGCCAAGGTGGACGCGATTGTAGTAGCGAATCCGATCGCCGAGCCAGTGGGCGTTCACTTCCGGGTGCTGCGACAGCGCGGTCGCGACGGCTTTGAGCAGGATGTCGTTCACCGAGACCTTGAACTCGTCGCCCAGCTCGGCCATCGCCGCGCGCATCTCGGTGACCCGCGTGAGGTCGTATTCGGCGGTGAGGTAGAAGGTCGGGATCGGACCGATCGACTCCGCGAGACGCTTGGCGATCGTTTTACGAATTTGCGTGAGCGCGACGTCTTCGTAGTCGGCGCCGCTCGGCGCACGCATCGTGGGTCGCGCGGCCGGGGCTGATGCGGCGACGGACGCCGCAGACTCGATGTCACGTTTGATGATTCGGCCGCCGGGTCCGGAGCCCTGGAGGCGCGACAGATCCAATCCGCGCTCGGACGCGAGGCGGCGGGCGAGAGGCGACGAGCGTACCTGGCCGCCATTGGCGGACGGCGCTTGCGAAGCAGCGGGAGGCGGAGCGGGCGTTGTCGGTGCCTTCTGCTGAGGCGGCGCGGAGGCTTCGGCCTGCGCCTCGACGGGAGCGCGCGGCGCCGTCGTGGCCCCGGCGGATTCCTGCGTCGTCGCGACGACTTGCTCGGCGGGCTTCGCTCCGCCCGCGGCGGCGCCGGCCTCGGCGATGAGCGCGTCGATGTTTTCGTCGGGCGCTGCGATCACGGCGACGAGTTGTCCGACCGGTCTCGATTCATTCTCGGCGACGAGGCGCTTGCGCAACACACCGTCGCCACGCGCGACGAGCTCCATGATCGCCTTGTCGGTCTCGACCTCGGCCAGCGGCTCGCCGCTTTTCACGGCGTCGCCCTCGTTCTTCAACCATTTGACCAAGCGCCCTTCTTCCATCGTGGGCGAGAGCGCTTCCATGAAGACTTTAGTAGCCATAGTCGTTGTCATCCTCCGCGCAGCGGAGGCTTGTTGTCATCCTCCGCGAAGCGGAGGATCTACTTTCACGAGTTAGTAACCAGACAGGGATGATAGATCCTCCGGCCGCTACGCGGCCGGAGGATGACAGTCAATCCAAATACATGACTTTCCGAACGGCAGCAATCGTCTTCGGTACATCCGGCTTTGCGGCGCGCTCCAAGTTCTTCGCATATGGCATCGGCACGTCGGCCTGGTGCACGCGGATCACCGGGGCATCCAGCGAGTCGAAGCAATCGCGCTGGATATAGTCCACGACCTGGGTACCGATTCCGCAGATCTCCCATCCTTCTTCGAGCACGACGGCGCGGTTGGTCTTTTCGACCGAGGCACGGATCGCCTCGACATCCATCGGCCGCACGGTGCGAAGATCGACGACGTCGACGTTGATGCCGTCCTTCGCGAGCTGATCGGCGGCCTGCATCGCGACGAGCGCCATCTTGCCGTTGGTGATGATCGAGCAGTGGTCGCCCTCGCGCTTGAGGTCGGCCTTTCCGAGCGGAATCACGTACTCTTCCTCGGGCACTTCGCCCTTGGTGTTGTAGAGCATCTCGCCCTCGAGGAAGCAAACCGGATTGTCGTCGCGGATCGCGGCCTTGAGGAGACCCTTGGCATCGTAGGGAGTGCCCGGCGTTACCACCTTGAGGCCGGGGACGTAAGCGAGCCAGGACTCGAAGGCCTGCGAGTGCTGCGCGGAGAGCTGCAACGCCGCCCCGTTCGGCCCGCGGAAGACGATCGGGACGTTGTACTGTCCGCCCGACATGTACAGCATCTTCGCCGCCGAGTTGAGCACCTGGTCGAGAGCGAGCACGCCGAAGTTCCAGGTCATGAACTCGATGATCGGCCTCAAGCCCACCATCGCCGCGCCGACGCCCACGCCGGCGAAGCCAAGCTCCGTGATCGGCGTGTCGACGACACGCATCTCGCCGAACTCCTGGAGCAGGCCCTTCGAAACTTTGTATGCGCCCTGGTACACGGCGACTTCCTCGCCCATGAGGAAGACGCGGTCGTCGCGCTGCATCTCTTCGCGCAGGGCTTGGTTCAGGGCGTCTCTGTAGGTGATTACCGGCATTTTTTGTAGTCATCCTGCGGCCGCTTCGCGGCCGTAGGATCTATTGTCCCTGTCTGGTTACTAACTCGTGAAAGTAGATCCTCCGCTACGCGGAGGATGACAGCTTCTATCGCGCAGTGGACGACAATTCCGGCTCCGCGACAGCATCACTTGTCGTATCGACCAACACGTCCTCATACAGCGCCTCGAGCGGCGGCTCGGGGCTCTTGTCGGCGAAATCCCACGAATCCTGAACGATGGCCTTGATCTCGTCGTCGAGTTTATGGAGCGCTTCGTCGTCGAGCTCGCCCTGCTCCTGCATGTTCATTCGCAGGAGCACGATCGGATCACGCTTCATGTATTCGTCGAGCTCCGCCTTCGTGCGGTACGTGCCGCTCACGGCGTCGGACATCGAGTGGCCCATGAAGCGGTAGGTGCGGACTTCGAGCAGTGTCGGAAGCGATTCGCGACGGGCACGGTCGATGGCCTCCTCGGCGGCGTCGCGCACCGCGAAGACGTCCTGCCCGTCGCACATCGCGCGCGGGATGTTGTACGAAGCGCCGCGCTCATAAATGTCGTGGATCGCCGAAGCGCGCTCCAGCGCCGTGCCCATGCCGTAGCGATTGTTCTCGATCACGTACACGATCGGCAGCTTCCAGAGGCCGGCCATGTTGAGCGCTTCATGGAACGCGCCCGTGTTGACGACAGACTCGCCCATGAAGCAGATGCACACCTGGTCGCCGCCCCGATACTTGATGGCGAAGGCAACGCCGGTGCCGAGCGGAACGTTCGCGCCGACGATGCCGTGGCCGCCGAGGAAGTTCAGGCTCTTGTCGAACATGTGCATCGAGCCGCCCTTACCGCGAGCACAGCCGTCGATGCGGCCGAAGAGCTCGGACATCACGGCGCGCGGTGTCATGCCGCGTGCAAGCGCCTGACCGTGGTCGCGGTAGGTCGTGATGATGTAGTCGTCGGGGCGGAGCAGCGACAGAACGCCCGTGCTCACCGCCTCCTGTCCGATGTACAGATGGCAAAAGCCGCCGATCTTGCCCAGCGCGTACGCCTCGGCGCAGCGCTCCTCGAAGCGACGCTGTAGCAGCATAGAGCGCAGCAGTTCCTGATTGAGGGCTGCGTCTGAAGATTCCTTGGTAGCCACTGTCTCGTTCTTCTTTTTCGCCATAGGGTCGGTTTGCATTCTTGGCTCGCCGCGGAGCGAGCCAAGGGCCTCGTCCGTATTTACGCTCTAATTCGGGAAAGTAGGTCCTTCGTCGCTGCGCTCCTCAGGATGACAGCTAAACGCCCGCCGCCTGGACCTGCTCCCAGGCGTGATAGCTCGATCGGACAAGGGGACCGGACTCGACGTGCTTGAACCCCATCGCCATTCCGATCTCGTACATGCGCCGGAATTCCTCGGGCGTGACGTACCGATCGATCGGGATGTGCGACTCGGAGGGGCGTAAGTACTGGCCGAGCGTCAGAATGTCGACGTCGACTGCCCGCAGGTCGCGCATCACGAGCTCGACCTCTGCGAGCGTCTCGCCCATGCCAAGAATCATCCCCGTCTTCGTAGGGACGTGGGGCGCAATACGCTTGGCCGTCCGGAAGATGTTCATCACGCGCTCGTAGCGGCCGCCGGGACGACAGCGCTTGTAGAGGCGCGGGACTGTTTCAGTGTTGTGATTGTAGATGTCTGGACCCGCCTCGAGGACGGCGCGGATCGAGTCTTCGTTGCCCTGGAAGTCCGGGACGAGCACTTCGACCGAGCAGTCGGGCAGGCGCTGCTTTATTTGGCGGATAGTCTCGGCGAAGATGTAGGCGCCGAAGTCAGGCAAGTCATCGCGGTCGACGGACGTAATGACGGCGTGCCGGAGGTTCATCTCGCCGATCGCCGTGGCGACGCGGGCCGGCTCCTCGATGTCGTATTTGGGCGGGCGTCCATGGGCGACAGCGCAGTAGGCGCAGTTGCGGGTACAGACGTCGCCCAGGACCATGAAGGTGGCGGTGCCGTGCTCCCAGCACTCACCCACGTTTGGGCAGTGAGCTTCCTCACAGACAGTGTGAAGATTGAGCTCCCGCATGAGGTGCTTCAGGTGGATATAATTTTGACCGCCTGGCGCGCGCACCTTGAGCCAGGACGGCTTTCTATCCGGCAACGGAGCCACGCGGTGGCGCCCGCTGATCTGATAAAGCGTGTCGCCCATTTGTCTGACGTCGGGAGTCTTCGGCTTGGGCGCCTAAATCGGGCCGCAACCGGCCAGAGCGGGCCGGAAACCGTTGATCTGGCGTAATGTACCAGCCCCGGGATAGGCCTGGTAGGACGGTAACCTTTGTCCGTATTTTTGTAGGTTATGTGGTCGTGTCGGGCGGGAAACGACCGATTGAAAAAGGCCCCAAATCGAACGACGGGACCTTGTCGAGAACGATTTCGGCCACGGCAATGGCGGTCAGCGGGGCGAGCAGAATGCCGTTGCGGGAGTGACCGACCGAGTACACCACCGAGGGTTGTACCGGGTCGCGGTCGATGATCGGCAGCATGTCCGGCGTCGCCGGCCGGATTCCCGCCCAGGTTCGCACCACGGCCGCCGACAGCAGGGCGGGAACCAGTGCCGCGGCGCCGCGATGGAGCGCGCCGATCGTGTCGGGATCGACCGAGATATCGAAGCCGGCGTCCTCGGAGGTCGCACCGACGACAGTCTCGTCGCCGCGCGGAACGAGGTAGACGTGACCCGCCATAACGGGACGGGTCAGCGGCGCCCCGGCTAAGGCCAGCATCTGTCCTTTGAGCGGCCGAACGGGCAAGCGCCGAGGCAACCCGGCGAGTCGAGGCGTCCACGCGCCGGCCGCGACGACGAGGCGTGAACAATTCAGGGAAGCGCCGGATTTGGTGGTGATCCTGACGCCGTCCGGTCGAGCTGAGATCCCGACAGCGGCGTCGTCGACGTAGGTGAGTCGGGTCTCGAGCTCGACGGCTCGGCGCAGGGCCGCCAGCAATCGAACGTTGTCGATCGCAGCGTCCGCCTCGTGGAGGACCGCGCCGTACGGGGCCATCACGCCCGGTTGTAAGGCGTCGAGGGTCTGTTGTTCCAGGCGCAGATGGTGCTCGTCGAGTGGGCCATGTTCGTCGAGAACCTCGATCAATCCCGACAGCAGGCGGAGACCGGCGTCGATCTCGGTCAGCGGCGCGAGGTACTGGGGGTAGAGGGCGAGGCTGGCGCGAAAAAGGGCGCGAACGTTTGGTGCGAGGTTACCGATGTTGGGTGCGAGAAGTCCGGCGGCAGCGGACGAGGCGGCGCCCGGTTGGCGCGCGCCGAGAACGTGGCAGCGAAGCCCGGAGCGGGCGAGCTGCAGCGCTGTTGACAGACCGACCACTCCGTCGCCGATTACCACCGCGTCGGACGTCATTCGTGGGCTGCTGGAAGGGCGGGGTTGGGGTTTGTCGTAGGCGGAGGAATCGGGGGGGCGCGAAAGGCTCGATGGGCTTGAAACTAGCTTCCCCCGCCCGGCGTAAGGTCGACTAGCGAGAACCTTCGATTTTGGGGACCACGTATGCTGCGCACCATTTTCTCGATTGGACTGTTCGCCATTCTCGGTCTGATCGCCCTCAAGTTCATTTTCGGCATTTTCGGCTTCGCGGTCGGCATCTTCATGTGGCTGCTTGTCGTCGCAGTGAAGATCGCGATCGTCGGCCTGGTGCTCTACTTCATCATTCGCATTGTCAGCCCCGACACGGCGAGACGACTCCGCGAGAAGTGGTCGGGCACGGCCTGACCCAGGCTCGGTGACGCTGGCTGAGTGCACGCGCGGCTGACGCCGCGCTGGGAGCGCGGCCGCTGGCGCAGCTTGGGTGCACGCTTGCTTCGCTCGCCAGGAGCAAATGCAAATAAGGACGGGCGCCGACAGGCGCCCTTTTGCTATTTCCGCCGCCCCGAAATGGGTTCCCAAATAGGGTTCCCAAATAGGGTCAGACCCTATTTCTAGGTTCCCAAATAGGGTCAGACCCTATTTCTAGAACTCTAAATAGGGTCTGACCCTATGTCGTGGCGGCTAAAGCCGGTCGAGCAAGCCCCAGACCAACAGTGGCACCATCACCTCATGGTGCCCCGTGATCTCGTATCCCTTGCCGCCCTCCAGCGTGGGACGCTGGACGACGTTCATGCGCGGGCGATAGTGGCGCTGCATGTCGAGATCGACCGTGACGAAATTCCGAGGTTTTCCGGCGTCGAGATTCCGCGCGATCGTGAGCGCCTTGAGAAAGACCTCGGGCATGATCACCGCGCTGCCGAGGTTGAGCACGACACCACCGTCGTCGATCTGCGAGAGCGACGCGGCGAGGCGACGGAAGTCGCGGTGGCTCGTGTCACCGATCGCGGCGCCATTGGCCTCGGGATGCTGGTGAATGATCTCGGCGCCGAGTGCGGCGTGGACGGTCGCCGGTACCCCGAGGCGAAAGGCGTTGAGGAGCAGCGACAGCTCAGGGTTCGAGAGCTTGGGCTGTGCATCGAGCGCGCGGCCGAGCGACTCGCCCATACCTTGACTGTTTCGCATTCCGTTCACGAACGCCTGGTTCATCTCGCGGCCGGTTTCGTCGGCCATGCCGAAGGTGCCGTCGCGGAGGCCGGCGGCGACGTCCTCCGAAGTCGCGCCGAAGCGGGCGACCTCGTAGTCGTGGATCGCCGCTGACCCGTTCATCGCCAAGTGCGTGACGACGCCGCGCCGCATCAAATCGATCAGGAGCGGCGCGAGACCCGTCTTCACGACGTGTCCGCCGAGCATGACGACGACGCCGCGTTTCCGTTGAGTGGCGGTGGCAAGCGCGTCGATGACGGCGCGGAAGTCGCGCGCGACGAGAACGTCGGGGAGCGAATCGAGAAACGCGCGAAACGAACGGTCTTCGCCGGGCGGATGCGCGAACTCGGCCGCGCTCACTTTGTTGGGGCGGCGAGAGACGGGGACCGTGCGAATCGCCGTGAGATCCGCTTCGCGATTCGCTA
Organism: Gemmatimonadaceae bacterium; assembly: GCA_035554995.1. GTDB lineage: Bacteria > Gemmatimonadota > Gemmatimonadetes > Gemmatimonadales > Gemmatimonadaceae > JAQBQB01. The sequence continues at coordinate 9,276 of DATMHK010000081.1, read as the reverse complement.
GCGGTCGGGTTTCGTTACCCGCGGCAGAGACAGATTGGTCGTCGGGGATGGCCGGTACGATTTGATGTAGAGATTGAGCGATCCGAACTTCACCTTCGACTTCATCTGCAGGAGGATGTGGTTCTCATCGTCGGAAAGCCAGATCTCGGCATGACCGCCTTCGGCGAAAAGTCCCTTCGAGACGAAGATCGGCTGGACCACGATCGTCGCGTAATGGTCGCCACGGATCTCGATCGTATCGCGGCGCAGCACTTTGAGGCGAACGGGATTCCGGTCCGCCATGAAGTAGTTGTTGAACGACGTGTCCAGCCCCACGCGAAGCGGAATCGTTCGAAGCAGGTAAATGAACGAGACGTCGGCGAGCGGATTAGCCACGCTCGGGCGGGGTGCCTTGTCGTTCTCGACGTACTCCAGTCGTTCGGGGAAGATTTCGTAACGACGCTTGGGTTCGTAGCTCCCTTCGTCGATATCCTGCCAGTAGCGGAGTGACGCGAGCGAGAACACGTCGAGCCAATCCTCGTACCGGTCGTTCACCCGGTACATCGGAACACCGCCGCTGATGCGGAACACCGTGTGCCAGGCGTCGTGTCCCCGAACGGTGTCCATCGGCAGCACTTCCATCGTGCCGTTGCCGACGTGAATCTCTTTTGGAATCAGCCCGCCCTTGAAGCGGACGTCATACTCGAGCGTCTCACCCACTCCGAACGGAACGCGCATAGGCGCCGCAGGCGTGACGCGCGTGGAGTCCTGCGCGCTCACAGGCAGCGCCAGAAAAAGGGCGCTCGCCGCCAACCGCGTCCAGCGTTTCATGATTGCCCGTTTCGCGGGGCTACCGGATTGGGGGAGGACGGACGCGGCCGCGTACGCGGCGCCCGGAGCAGCGAAATGCCGTCAGACCACGGACGGACGCGCGTTTCTCGAGCCCGCACGTCGTAACGCGGATCGAGCGGGACGGTCTCCATGCGACGCGCCTGGGCCGACGCCCGGCGCAGCAACGACAGGTTCGCCGCCCAGCCTTCGCCTTCGGCAACCGGACGGTCGCCGGATTCCTTGAGCAGATCGCGAATCAGCGAAATCCGGTACAGCCGCATCGAGGCGAAAGGATCGGTGACGCCTGGAACCGCGCCGATGACACGCGTCGCCATGGAGCCGAGCCAGCGGAGTCGGCGCACCGGCGCCGGCGTCGAGGGTGAGATCGTTCGCTCGGCGACGACCAGGTCGGCGCCGCCCTCGAAGCGCTTGATCAGCTCGGGCAGATGCTCCGGCTGATCGGTGAAATCCGCCTGCATGGTGATCATCGCGTCGCGGCGTGGGTAGCGCGTGCGCGCCGACACGGCACGACAGAGCTGGTCGAGCGCAGCCGCGTAGCCCCGATGCTGATTCCCGCTCAGGACGGTGAGCGGTAGAACCTCGCCGTACGGCTGAAGCGTCTCGACGGTCGCGTCGGAGCTCCCGTCATCGTAGACGAGAATCTCGTACTCGCGGGAGTATTCCTGGAACACCTTGCGAATGCGCCAGAGGAGGACGCCAATGGTTTCGGCTTCGTTGTACGCGGGGATGCAGATGTACAGCACCAGGAACCTCAAAGGGCGGGAGCGGCCAGCGGGGGGAGCGCGCCGAGCGAAAGCTAGGGACGCCGTGACCCCGGGTTCAATACACTGGTTCTGGGGGGACGTTTCGGATGATGGGCGATGGGCGATGGGCGGTGGGCGGTGGGCGACTGGCGACTGGCGACTGGCGATGGAGGATGGCCGGCGGACGATGGGGAGAAAAGCGCTGCTGTGCCGGCCCAACCGCCTATCGCCCCCGGCCCACCGCCCGACGCCCCGCCGCCCGCCGCCCGCCGCCCGCCGCCCACCGCCCACCGCCCGTAACCCCGGGCCCGATTCCACCGTCAGAATAATACGGGCTCGGCCGGACGTTCGGCCGGCCGGCCGGAACAATTGCTGCCTTGCGAGCATCGTAGAGGGAAGGCTATGCGCGACGAACTGTGCCGACACGGAACAGAGTCGTGCGCCGACAGGAGGTTGCAGTGATTCTCGCTGATACACGTCATCGGCTGACGCGTGACGACGCGCAATTGGCGGCGCGCCTCGTTGCGCGCGAATCGGGTCAGGACATGTCCATGGTCGAGGGGCGACTCTCCGACGAGGGCATCGACGCCATTCTCGACGACCCCGCGTTACCGGGCGCGTTGCTGCGCCACCCACAGGGCGCGCACGCGTCGTTCACCCTGTTCGCCTACGTCATGATCCGCCACGCGCTGCGCCAGGCGGGCGAAAGCGATCGTGGATTGGCCGATTACGTGAGTGCCATCGTGCTCCACTTCGGCCTTCGCGATCGCGCGAACCGGATCGCGGAGTCGGACGACCAGGTGTACGACGCCATCTGGCAGCTGTCCGACGACCTGAACGACCCCGACGGACGGCGCAGTTTCTTCGTGCGTACGCATCTCGGCAACTACGCTCTGTGGCTGAGCGGGATCTTTCCGGACCACATCGAGCAGCGCCGCTGGCGCCGCGGCGGGCCCGATCTCGAGTACTACGAGGAGATGGGTCGTAAAGGATTTCAGTTAGCGGCCGACCACCGGCTTGCCGACGAGCACGGGTTGGCGACGTTGTACGCGACAGCGGCGGAGCGTTTCGGGATCCTGCGGTCGGCGCTCAACAACGTGAGTGACGCGTTGTTCTTCCCGGGTGTGCAGACGCCGGAGCGCCTCATGCGACAGGTGCGAGACGAAGCTCGCTGGCGGCGGTCGAGCTAAGCAGAGCTTGAGCAGAGCTGTCAGCTAACAGCTGATAGCTAAAGCTATCAGCGAATCGGAATGGCTTTGGCGAACGCCTCGAACAGGCGACGGTCCCAGTCTTCCGGCGTGGTCACCAGCTCCTCGGGATGCCACTGCACCGCGACCATCCACCATGCCGGGTCCACCGATTCAACGGCTTCGATGATTCCATCGCTCGCGGTAGCGGTGACGCGAAGACCCGGCGCCACTTCGTCCAGCGACTGGTGATGCGACGAATTCACGCCGATCTCTGCCGCGCCGACGATTTGCGACAGCAGAGATCCCTCGTCGACCGCCACGGCGTGAACGCGCTCGGTTCGGCGTGAGGACTGGTCATGTTCGATGTCCGTGATGCGTTGCGAACCGATGTCCTGAACGAGGGTACCTCCGAGCGCGACGTTGATCAGCTGTGCGCCTCGACAGATGGCAAACGTCGGCGTGCGGCGTTCGCGGGCGCCCTGGGCGAGGGCGAGCTCGCACGCGTCGCGCCCGGCGTGCGGCTGGCCGGTCTTGTCGTGCGACGGTTGATCGTAGTGCCTGGGGGCAATGTCTTCGCCGCCCGTGAGGAGCAACGCGTCGACGCCGTCGAGCGCTTGGAGAGCGGCGTGCGGCTCAATGGGCGGAAGAACGAGTGGCGTCATCCCCGCGGCGACGAGTGCGTCGGTGTAGGCTTCGTTCACGCGTACGCGCGGCCGGCCGCGAACGACTTCCGTTGTCGCGGTGACGAGGACGCGGGGCACGGCGCGGCGCGGTTGCGAGTCTCGTGACACGGTCTGTATCGTACACCACACGCTCCTTACTGGCCAACAGGACCATGGTCTTCGACAACTTGCGGCGGTCGTTCGATGAATTGATCAGCCGCGCGACCAAACCCGAGGAGCGGCGCGCCATCGCCGCGCGCATGAAGGACACGCTCATTCAGGCGCGCTTGGGGCTCGACGACATGCGGTCGGCCCTGGACAGAGCCAGGAAGCAGCTCACGCTCGAAGAGCGTGAGCTGCAGACTATACGACGGCGGAAACAGCTCGCGGAGGGGATCAGCGACAAGGAAACGGTCGATCTCGCCGTGAAATACGAACAGATGCATGCCGAGCGCGTCGAAGTGATGCGTCGCAAGGTGGAAGCGCAGGAAGCGGAGCTGGCGTTGGCCGAACGTGAGGTCGGCTCCATGTCAGCCGAGTTGCGCCAAGTCATCACCGGCGCGCCGATGCCTAACGTTCCGCCCCCAACCGACGCCGATCTCGGGCTGGCCGAAGATCCAACGTTGCGCGACGAGATCGACTCACTCGGCCGGGCCCGCGCGAGGCAGGATCGCGACGCGGAGGCCGACCGCCGGCTCGAAGAGCTGAAACGGCGAATGGGGAAATAATCATTCGCGTCGCGGGAGCATTGACGGCGGCATCGCTCGCGTGCGTCGCCGTGCCGACAGTCGCGTGGGGGCAGCAACAGCAGATCCTGTCCATTCCATGCATCGGGCAACCGGTTCGGCACGTGATCGTGCGGGCGTCCGCGCCGACCGCGGCGATGCTGCGTCGGCTGCCCGTGATCGAGAAGCTCGCGGCCGCCGTGCACGTGACGACGCACGAGAACATCATCGCGCGCTTCGTTCTGCTGAAACCGGGCGATCGCTGCAACGAGCTTCGCCGCACCGAATCGGAGCGCATTCTGCGCGCGCAGCCGTTCATCGCCGACGCGACAGTGGAAGCGTTCGGAACCCAGGATGGCGGTGTGGACATCGTCGCGACGACGAAGGACGAAGTGGCGATCGTGGGCGGCGCGGCGATTGGAACGGGTAGCCCGTTCTTGCGGCTGCTGCGACTCGGCAACCTCAACGTCAGCGGACAGGGGCTGTTTCTCGGCGGCGAATGGCGGTCGGGGGCGCCGTATCGAAACGGCTACGGCGGGGCGTTCACGGACAATCAATTTCTTGGCAGACCCTACACGTTCTCGGCGCAGGCGCTTCAAAGTCCGCTCGGCGATTTCTGGGAGGTCGCGTCGGAACACCCGTTCTACACGGACATTCAGCGCATCGCCTGGCAGGCGCGTGTCGGGGCGCGCGACGACTACGTCCAGTTTCCGAACGACCTCAACTCGAGCCACGCCCTGCGGCTCGTGCGGAACTACTTCGACATTGGCGGAATCGTGCGGGTCGGGACTCCCGGGCGACTGAGTCTGTTCGGCGCGGCGCTGTCGGGGGATGACGAGCGGCTCGGCGCGACGCCCGTGTTGATCACGAATACCGGATTCGCGCCGGACAGTGGCAGTCTGCTCTTGAACCGGTTCGAGGATCACCGCACCGCGCGGATCAACGCGCTCTGGGGCGTGCGCGACATCGGCTTCGCGCAGATGCGCGGGTTCGACGCGCTGACGGCGACCCAGGACATGCCGGTTGGATTCCAGCTCGGCACTATGTTCGGGCGCAGCCTGACCGTTTTGGGAGCGCGTGACGACGACATCCTTGTGGCGAGCGACATGTACCTGGGCGCGGTCGGAGTGAACAATGCGCTGCGGGTGCAGGCCGCATGGGAAGGTCGCCGCGACAACGGAACGGGCTTCTGGGACGGGCTGCTCGGCGTCGCGCATGCACTGCAATACTGGAAGTTCGATTCACGCAACACGACGCTCGCGTCCGTCGAGTTCAGCGGCGGTTGGCGGCAGCGTGTGCCGTTCAATCTGACGCTCAGCGATCCGATCGGCGGAGTGCGTGGGTATGCGTCATCGAACACGCCGGGCGCGCGGCGCCTCGTCGAACGGTTGGAGCATCGGGTACTGCTTGGACAGCCCGGTGGATTCGGCGACTTTGGTGTTGCCGTGTTCTCCGACGCCGGTCAGCTGTGGGCCGGCGACATCCCGTACGGCGTGACGACGCCCATCAAGCCATCGATCGGTGTGAGCGCCCTCGCGGCGATCCCGGTCGCGTCGGCGCGCCTCTGGCGGATTGACTTGGCCTACGCGTTCGCGCCCGACCCCGGAAAGGGTCGCCTGGAGCTGCGGTTCTCGAACCAGAACAAGACCGGGTTCTTTTTGCCCGACCCGAATGACATCGCCGACACGAGAGAGCGAAGCTTGCCGTCGAGCGTTTTCCGCTGGCCGAAGTAGAGCTGGGTTGTTTCTCTCGCCGCGGTTCACTTGAAACGCCGTCCCCGTGCCGATCAGCGAGCATCCGTGCAGTTCATCCGTGCCAAACCTTTGCATCCTGACCTTGGTAGTGGCGAGTTCGGCCCCAAGAAATGGAGGTCTAAACAGCATTGACACGGAATACAGCACGGATTTGCGCTGATCGGCACGGAGACGCGTTGCTCGGTGGACTGCAGCAAACGAAAAGGGGATGCTCGAGCATCCCCTTTTCGCATTGGCATCTGCGCGGTGCCGCGTTCACGCTCGCGCCGTCGACTCTCGCATCATTTTGCGAATTGGAACGACGAGCAACGCGCATGCGACAGCTGCGATGAAGAGAGAACCGGTCGTGCGGACGAAGAGTGGCGTCATGACCTCGAGCTTCTCGGGGTCGACGTCGCCGCCAACGATGCCGGCGATGAGATTGCCGAGCGACGCGGCGAGGAACCAGACGCCCATCATTTGACCGCCGAATTTCTCCGGCGCGAGCTTCGTCATCGAGCTGAGGCCGACCGGGCTGAGCGAGAGCTCACCGATCGTCTGAAGAACGTAGCTGACGCAAAGCCAGAGCATCGAAACTTTCAGCGCGCCGCCGGCCGCGACGACCGAACGTACGGGCGCGATCATGATGAGGAATCCCAGTCCGGCGAAGAAAAGACCGGCCGAGAACTTGGCGGGGCTCGAAGGAGTGATGTTCCTCGCGGCGAGCGAGGTCCAAACCCACGCGAAGACTGGCGCGAGCGCGACGACGAAGAAGGAGTTTACTACTTGCAGCCACTCGAACGGTACTTCAAAGCCGAACAGGTTACGGTTGGTGAAGTCCTTGGCGAACAGGTTGAGCGACGACGGCGCTTGCTCGAAGCCCGACCAGAAAATCGCCGCGAAGACGAAGAGAACCATGATCACCGCGACGCGCTTCTTCTCATCGGTATTCAGGCTGGCGAACAGGAACAGGTAGACGAAGTACAATGCTGCCGCGCCAACCTCGAGGTACACCATGCTGTGCGCCACTGCCTTGGCGTTGATCGTGATGATCCCTGACGAGGCGAGTGCGATGACCGCGATCACCGCGATGCAGAAGGCCGCGACGAACACCTTCACCGTTCGCTTTTGCGCCGGCGATCCGCTGGATTTCACGCCGATCGGGCCAAGCGTTCCCTTGGCGCGCAAACGGTACGTGACGACACCGGCGAGCATCCCGACGCCCGCCGCGCCGAAGCCGTAGTGATAGCCGGCGTGGCCGCGCAGGAACCCGGTAACGAGCGGACCAGCCGTCGCGCCGAGGTTGATGCCCATGTAGAAGATCGAGAAGCCGGCATCGCGCCGCGCGCCCTTGTCCGGATAGAGATCGCCGACACACGCTGAGATGTTCGGCTTGAGCAAGCCGGTGCCCATGACGATGAACACGAGGCCGAGGAAGAACACCGGCCTTCCGAGAATACCGGAGAAGGCGATCGAGAGATGCCCGAGCGCGATGAACAGGCCGCCGTACCAGATGGCGCTGCGCAGACCGAGCCATCGGTCGGCGATCCATCCGCCAGGAAGCGACGTCAGATAAACCGACGCCGCGTAGATGCCGAGGATCGAACCGGCGGTCTCGCGATCGAAGCCGAACACGCCGCCGTCGGACAGCGCGACGATCATGAACGCGATCAGCATCGGCCGGATGCCGTAGAACGAGAACCGCTCCCACATCTCGGTGAAGAAGAGTGTGGAGAGGCCGCGCGGATGGCCGAAGAAGCGGCGATCCGACGTTACGGCTACCACCTCAGGCGGCACGTCGGCGGTGAGCGCCGCGGCGTCGGGCTGATCGAGTACGGATCCTGTCTGCGGGGTCATGAGGACTCGGTTAGAGGTCAAATGGGTCCGAAATAGGGTCAGACCCCATTTAGAAAACTCGAAATAGGGTCAGACCCCATTTGGGGTGCCGTTTGGGGTGATGACCGGCAGATAGCGAGCGGGAGGATTCGTGCCACCGGCGGCCTTTTGAATCGACCAGTCTACCCCGGTTGGCGGCTGTTTGATGCAGGCGACCCAGTGACCCGGCGCTTTTTCCTCGAGCGGCGGAACTAGCACGGCGCACGCGGCGTCCTTCGCCGGGTGCTGGCAGCGCGGGTGGAAAACGCAGCCCGACGGCGGATTCGCGGGCGACGGAACGTCGCCGCGCAGCATGACGCGATTCTTCTTCACCGCCGGGTCCGCGATCGGGACGGCGGAGAGAAGCGCCTGCGTGTACGGCATCAGCGGCTCACGATACAGATCGTCCGATGACGCGAGCTCGACGATCTTGCCGAGGTACATCACGGCGACGCGGTCGGCGATGTGTTCGACGACCGAGAGATCGTGCGCGATGAACAAGTATGCAAGACCGCGGTCGCGCTGGAGGTCCTGCATCAGGTTGATGACCTGGGCCTGGACCGAGACGTCGAGCGCCGAGACGGGCTCGTCGCAAACAATGAACGTCGGCTCGACGGCGAGCGCCCGCGCGATGCCGATGCGCTGCCGTTGTCCGCCGGAGAACTCGTGCGGGTAGCGCGACATGTATTCGGCGCGCAGGCCGACTTCGTCGAGGAGCTGTCGTACGCGCGAGTCCGCGGCGCTTCCTTCCGCGATGTGGTGGATCGTGAGGCCCTCGCGAATGATCGAGCCGACGGTCATGCGCGGGTTGAGCGACGAGAAAGGATCCTGGAAGATGACCTGGATCTTTCGGCGCAGCCTCCGCATCTGCTTGTTGTCGAGCTTCACGAGGTCGATCCCGTCGAACTCGATCGACCCCGCGGTGGGCTCGATGAGACGCAGGATCATCCGCCCGGTCGTGGATTTGCCGCAGCCGGACTCTCCGACGAGGCCGAGGGTCTCGCCGGGCATCACGTCGAACGAGACGCCATCCACCGCGCGGACGGCGCCGGCCGGTTTGCCGAACAAGCCCTTCTTGATCGGAAAGTGCTTGACCAGCCCGTGAACGCTGAGGAGTGGCGACGTCGACGCATGCGGGATGGTCATGGCGGCACTCATGAAGCGCGTGTCCCGCGGCCGGGGTTGCCCTCGCCGGTCGCCGCGACGACGAGTGGCTCGTGTTTCTCGGCGCGACGCTGCGGCTCGTCGGCGAGATGGCAGCGCGAGACGTGACCGTTTCCGATCTGATAGAGCGGCGGGTGCTCCGTCGCGCAGCGATCCCACGCGTAGGGGCATCGGTCGTGGAAGCGACAGCCGGTGGGCCACGCCGTCGGCGGCGGTACCGTGCCGGGAATCGTCGCCAGACGCTCGCGTTCCTGGCCGACCTGCGGCATCGCGCCGAGCAGTCCTTCCGTGTACGGATGGTGGGCCGCGGCGAAGAGCTCACGCACGGGAGCCTCTTCGACCACTTCACCGCC
>DATMHK010000080.1:0-13974 GCA_035554995.1 Gemmatimonadaceae bacterium | reverse complement strand
TCGCGGAGCTTCACGAAGTCCGCCTTCTCGAGAAAGAGTGTCTGCGTCATCGGCAGCGTCACGGTGGTCGGCGTTCCCGTCGCGCCGTACAGCGCGCGATCTTCCGGCGAAACGCCCGGCTTGGCGAGACGCTCGCAGTTCGGTCCGTTCGCCACCGTCGCGCAGCGATTGTACTCCTTGTAGTTCATCTGGTAATGACCACCCTGATAGTCGAACAGACTGTAGACCGCGATCGAGCCAAAGACGGAGAACGTGTTCGACCAAGATGCGGTGCGCGGCGGCCACGCCGGCCCGACATACTTGAACGCCGTGTCGTACACCGGCACCAGATTGGGCGACGTTCCCGTGAACATGTACTTGCCGTTCGCGTCCTTCGTGGGATAACGGACCCAGAACCCGCCGAGCGGGAAGCCGGGACGATTGCGCTGAACCCCCGGCGTGTACGACGCACCGCCCGGAATATCTTCGGCGAGGCTCTTACCGGGCTGGCAGGTCTCGCCGAACCATGGCTGGCAGGTTCGAATCGTGTCCAGCGCGAGAAGCTTGTTGCGGTTGTAGGCGAAGTTGACGCGGCTCTCCCACTGGAAATTCCGCCGGTCGACCGGTGTCGCCATGAGCGACATCTCGACGCCGTCGTTCAGCGTCGACCCGAGGTTCTGGAGCTGCGACCCCGCGAAGCCCGCCGACGGCGGCAGCGCGATCGACACGAGCAGATCGGTCATCTTCTTGTGGTAATACGTGAAGTCCACGCCAATGCGCCCACGCAAAGCGTCGGACTCGAAGCCAAGCTCGTACTCGCTACCCTTCTCAGGCTTGAGGTCCGGATTGCCGATGCTCGACGTGCGAAGGCCTCCCACGACCGTCGTGCCGACGGCGGTGCGCGACGACGTGTAGGTCTGAGCCGCCGAGAACGGCGCCGGCGCGCGACCGGCTTGGCCCCACGCACCGCGAAGGCGAAGGTTGTCGATGTGGAACCGGTCGAGCATCGCGCGGAAGCGCGGCTCCTCGGACATCACGTACGACGCCGAAAGCTTCGGGTAGACGATCGCGTCGAAGTTGGTTCCGAACGACGAGTTGTCGTCCATGCGAACGGCGCCAGTGACGAACAGCCGGTTGTTCAAGCCAAACTGCTGCTGCGCGTACACGCCGACCTGGTTGTTCTCGCTGAACGAGCTCGAACCAGCGAGGCTGAGCGCGGAGTTGATCGTCGTCACCTCGGATGTCGGAAGACCGGTGCCGGTCGCGCCCAGTTGCTCCGTCTGGTTCGAGATCACCTGGGTGCCGACCGACGTCTGCGAGTTCAGATTCGAGCGAAGGTCGAACGCCGCGGTGCCGGCATAGTCGAGCGTGTACGTCCAGATGCGCGGCGCGCGCTGCGCATTGAGTCCCGTCGGCGTGTCCGGGTCGTTCGGCAGCGACAGCACTTCGGCAAGGCTCGAGCGGAAATCGACGCCGCCGGTGAGACGATTCCGAAACCACGACAGCGGGTTGTAGTTGATCGTCGTCCCGAGGATCAAACGATCGGTTTCCGTCTGGTTGTTGTACTTATTGGCATTGACCGCGTTGATCGTTCCCCAACCCCAACGCGCGGTATCCGTCGACGGCGGAGTCAACCCGGGAATGCCGCGCACACCCGAGAGCAGCAACCCGTTCGCCGCCTCGTCGCCGAGTGGAAGCCGCAACAGCGATCGGATGTACGACAGGTTGATGTTGAAATCGATCGCCGGCTGCGGGTTGAAGGTGAAATGACTTGCCACCGATCGGCGGTCGTCGTTGTTGTTGAAGAGGATGCCTTCGTTGTGGATCTTGTCGAACGACACGTAGAACGAGTACAGATCGCCGCCACCGCGGAGCGACGTGCTGAGGTTCCGCACGGCCCCGTCACGCATCGCGTTCGGATCCCGCACGAACGGCTGGTCCGAGATCACGGCGCTGTCGGCGATGCCCTGGCACCGCGACCATGTCGGAACGCCGGCCGCATCGACGGCGGCCTTTCGCGCGGCGGTGCACATCGTGTAGTTGGTGAGCTGGTCGACACCCCATTGGTTCGATCCCATCTCGGCGCGACCGCTCCAACGCAACGGCTGCTGGCCGCGCTTCCCTTTCTTCGTGATGATCTGAATGACGCCGCTCGCCGCGTCCGCGCCGTAGAGCGTCGCCGCGGCCGGACCCTTGAGCACTTCGATCGACTCGATGTCCTGCGGATTGATCATGTCGAGCGCCGACGTGGTCTGACCGCTCAACTGCGCCGTGCCCGACCCCGACGCGCCGAAGTTGCCGATGTTGTCCGTGTCGATGCGGATACCATCGACGAAGACGACGGGGCGATTGGTGGTCAGCGAGCCATAGCCGCGAATCGTGATCTCGGCCGCTGTGCCGGGCGAACCCGATCCGGATCCGACGACAAGACCAGGCGCACGCGCTTGCAACAGGTCGGAGACCGTGGTGAGCGTTGTCTTGGAGGTGATCGACGATGCGTCGATTTGCGTGACGGCGTTTCCGATCTGGCGTTTCTCCGCCGTTCCCGCGGTGCCGGAGACGACGATCGCCTCGAGCTCCGATGCGGCGGGCGTCATCGTGAAGTTGGCGCGAACGTCGCCGCCGGTTGAGACGGTGACGCTCTGCGATTGCTTCGTGTAGCCGAGTCGTCGCGCGACGACTTCGCGCTGGCCCGCGGGAACCGCGGCGATCACGAAATCGCCTTGGCTGTTCGTAACCGCGCCTGATGTGGTGCCTGTCACCTTCACTTGCACGTCGGCGATCGGTCTTTCGGTTCCGACCTCGACGACCTTACCGCGAATCGTGCCTTGTGCGGATAGCGCACTGAGTGGCGCTGCGACCAGACTCACCGCGACGAGGCGAACGAATCGCCGCGCCACGCTGATCGGGAACACTCGCATGGAGTTTCTCCGAGGGATGGGAGGGGGTGGGGACAAGCGGGTCGCCAGAAAGCGACTGTAAAAACGCTGTCACGCATTGTAACAGCGTGCAAGATGGAAATCGCTAGACGAAAAAAGGACGGCGTGTCAACTATCTGCTGTCGGGAGATGTAAGCATTGGATGCCGGCTAATGCCGGATTCCCGAGACGGCGCTCGCCGGCAGCCGATCGCGCTCGCGCACCGCCTGTTCGAAGGGCCCAAGCAAATGAGCGACACTGTTCGCGTAGTAGCTGACCAGCTCTCGACTGTTTGGGAGCACAGCATATCCGCCGCCGGCCTCCGCCAACACGCGCCGCATCTTCAGCATTCGCCAAGCGCGGTCCATCGTGTCGTCGATCCGGTCGTGCCGCACCACTCGTCCGTTTAATTCACGCAGGGCGTCTTGCATCTCGGTCATGCGCTCGAGCAGATCGGCCCGCGGAATAAAATCGCGGTCGAAGCTCTGAATCGCGGCGCACGCGAGCGGAACGGGCGTGACGGGAATCAACTTGCCTATGCGGCTCATCACGTCGTCGGACAGGCCTTGAACGCGAGCGAGTCGCTCGGACTTCGGGATATCGTATAAGTCGGGGTTTCGGGCGAACCATGACTCGAGGGACATGGGCGCCCCGACGACGACCGCCGCTCGCCCGTACCGTTGCCAGCGCCGCGCTACCAGGCGGGCCGCGTTCCACCACAGATACCGCGCGACCGACCGGAATTGCGCCCATCGCGATCCGCGCGGACGCCCCTCCCGCGACGCCAGCTCGGCCAAGAGCGAGCGATCCTCGAGGACACGGTCGTAGTTGACCGCCACGGGCACGACAAACATCCGTGCGCGATACGAGGGATCGCGCGCGATGCCGAGGATGTAATCGAGGAGCCCGATCTTGGGCGGCTTGAGGTGGCCGTCGCGGGTCAAACCGCCCTCGAGGAAGATGCCTTGTGTCACCCCCTCGCGGGTGATCAGCTGGACATAGCGCTCGAGCACCGCGTGGTAGAGGGGCTCCCGGTAACGCCGCCGGACGAAGTACGATCCGAACGCCTTGAAGATGTGCTCGAGCGGAAACGCGCGCGCCCATTCGCCAACGGCGTACGATATCGCGACGCGGCCGGCCAACGCGTAGCTCACGAGGACGTAGTCGGCGTTCGACCGGTGATTCATCAGGTAGACGAGGACCGAGTCGCGCGGCACCGCCTCGAGGGCCGCCTCGTCTTCATGCTCGACCGTCACCTTATAGAAGAGATTCAGGACCCGCTCGGCGGCACGATATCCGAGCTGATAGTAGGCGACGACGTTGAAGAATGGGACGATCTCGTGGATGTACGCATCCACGCGCGCCCAGACAGCGGCTTCAGTGGACTTGGTTTCCGCCGCGTGCGCGATGACCGCATCGCGGATGACCGGATCGTCCAACAGTCGCTGACGAACCGCCTCTCGCCCCGCGAGCTTGAACCGGTCGATTCGGGCTCGAAATCGAAGCAGCGCGCGGCGGCCGGAGCGCCGCACGTACCAGCTCGCGGTAGCAGCGACGAGCGCACCGAGAGTGAGCCCGCTGATCCACAGGAGCATCTTTGCTTCGCGGCTTAACGGCGAGTTTGAAACACAGAGATCACGGAGATCACAGAGATAAAGCCCGCTTCATGATTGAGGATATCGCGCCTTGAATGCGAGAGGATGAAAAAACACACGGGCCGCAGCATCGTGCTCGACCCGTGTCCGGAAACCTACCTCTGTGATCTCTGTGATCTCTGTGTTCAAAACCGCAGTCAGTCAGGCGGCTCGAGCCGTTTGAGGTGCAGAATGCCCGTGACGGGCCGTTGCACCGTGGTATTCTCCACGCGAGGCGCAGCGCAGCGGCCACGCCGAGCGGTGTCACAGATGACCTGCCTCGACTGGACCGACGTCGTGGTCGCGAAGGTCGCCTTCCCGATCGGATCTCGTCGGTCGAAGCGGAGCGTCACGGCGCCGCAGTGATATACGATCACGTTGTCGTTTCGGCTTGCGCGTACGTCGTATTCGCAGACGCCGGCGTCATCGACCGCGATCAGTGTGTCACCACGAATTACGATCCCGCCGGTAATGGTTTCGTTCATCGTCGCGACCCGTTCTACGAACCGGTAGCTGCCGTTCAGGGAAGTGACGGGCGGCGGGCTCGCGGCATGACGGCTGCACGAGAGGCAGACGACGAGCACGACGAACTTGCCGGTTTTCGTCTTCGCCGGCTTACGGCTTTCTTCACGACGCGCATGCATAGAAGAACTCGACATACGACCTGACCGCGCCATCCATTCCGGCGACTTTCGGGTTGGCTGACTCGATGATCCAGTATTCGTCGGGTGCGTGCGCTCCGTCGCCGTGACCCATACCAAACTGGCCGGCGGGGAGCTTGAGCGGCACACCGGTGAACGTAACGCCGGGCCATGATCCGGCGAGGCGCGGCCAAAGCAATGGGTCGACGCCCTGCGCCCGGTAGGCCGCGGTCTGCGCCTTGATCAGCTTTGAATCCGGATCGGTTTCCGTCGGATCGTATCCGCCGCTCATGTTCACTTCGATGTCGGCGAAGCCGTGCTTTGCCAGGTGCTGCTTGAGCAGCTCGAGCGTGCCCTTTGCCGTCATGTCCGGCACCAGCCGCATATCGATCTTCGCGACGGCGCGATGGGGGAGAATCGTCTTACCGCCCGGGCCGGTGTAACCGCCGACGAGGCCTTCGATGTTGATCGTCGGCTGCGAAACGAGGCGGACGAGCGAATCGTGGAATGATTCGTCCTTGAACCAGTGATCGACGCCGAGCGCCTTTTTGGTCTGCGCTTCGTTGCGCTTCGGGATCGCAGCCTCGAGGATCTGTTTCTGTCGCGCCGACAGCGGTCGAACTTTGTCGAAGAATCCAGCGACAGCGGGCGTATGGCCGTCTGGTTTGATCAGCGTGTTGAGCGCCTGAATCAAATGCCAGCTCGGGCTATCCAATTGCGCCTCGAGACTCGAGTGCACGTCGTGCTTCGGACCGCGCCCCCACTTCTCGCCGCTCGACACGAGCTCGAGCTCGACGACGCCCTTCGCGCCGAGATTGATCTCCACTGAACCGTCGAGCGCCTGGCTGCCGAGCGGGATGATCACGCCCAGACACTTCTTCAGCGCCGCTTCGACCTCCGGGTTGAAGACGATCTGGGGGAAATTCGGGGAACCGATCTCTTCCTCACCCTCGCACACGAGGGCGATGTTGACGGGCGGTTTCACGCCGGCCGCCTTGAACGCGTGCAGCGCGGCGAGACAGGCGACCTGCGGTCCCTTCGTATTCGTCGCGCCCCGCCCCACGATCACTTTGCCAAGGCCCGGCTTGTCGACGAGCTTCGCCTCGAGCGGCGGCGAGCTCCACTCGGCGGGATCGAACTGTTTGACGTCGTACATGAAATAGATGCCGATCCAATTCGCCGCGCCGGCGTCGAACGTCGCGAACACGCCGGGCTTTCCCTTCGTTTGAATCAGATCGACGCGCTGGAAGCCGGCGTCGCGGGCAAGCCTCGCCATGTACTCGGCGCCCTGGGGATAGCCGCGATTCTCGGCGGCGATCGAGGGAAGCGCGATCCAGTCCTGAAGCATCTTCACGGTCTGGTCGTGCTGACCGGCGATCTTGGCGATGACGTCGTCCTTGGGAGAGATCTCGAGAAAGGACGCGCGACTTCCGATCGCCATCGCTGCCGCACTGGCGGCTGCACCATGAACGAACTCACGACGATCCATATGAGTCATCCTCGTGACGTAAACTGGTGGACGGCGTTCGATACTAGATGGTGAGATGGGCGGTGTACAGACCGGACGAGGTTTTGCTGGCGTGAGAGCGCCGAATACCGCATACTCTGCCGCGAGAGTTTCGCCGCCGCAGGCGTACACCTACCAGGCAAGGACCCTCCCCATGCGCACCACCGTTACTGCTTTGCTCGGAACCGCCGCCCTCACCGGCGTGATCGCCGCCCACCCCACGACACGTGTCGCCGCTGGATCCATTCAGGCAAACGACAACCGTATCGCGGCGGGCACGCTCGCCAAGGGTGTGCTCACGGTGCGGCTCGAAGCGAGCATTGGAGCATGGCAACCGGACGGCCCGAAGGGACCGACGATCACGACGGCGGCGTTCGGCGAGGTTGGAAAATCGCTACAGACGCCGGGACCGCTCATTCGCGTGCCCGTGGGCACGACGGTTCGCGCGAGCATTCATAACGCGCTCGCTAAGCCGATGTGGGTGTACGGCCTCGGCGCGAAGCACGGCATCGGCGACAGCGCACAGGTCGCCGCCGGAGCGACGGGCAATTTCCAGTTCGTTGCGAACGACGCCGGTACCTACTACTACGCGGCGCGGACGGACACTTTCCCCGTCTTCGGACGTATCACGGAAGACACGCAGCTCGGTGGTGCCATCGTCGTCGATCCACCGGGGGCGAACGCAAACGACCGCATTTTCGCCGTCACGAGCTGGTTCACGATCGACCCGAGCAGGCCGAGTTTCCTCGGGAAGAACGGCACGCTGGCCTTCAACGGCCGTACGTTCCCGAACAATGAGCATTTTGAGATGATGCAAGGCGACTCGGCGCACTGGCGGTTCGTGAACCTCACGTTCATCGACCACCCGCTACACCTGCACGGTTTCTATTTCCGCGTGGACTCGCATGGCGACGGATTACGGGACACGGTGTACGCGCCGGCGGATCGGCGTATGGGGAACGTGGAGTACGTCGCACCGATGCAAACGACGTCATTGAGCTGGTCTCCCGACCGGCCGGGCAACTGGATTTTCCACTGTCATTTCGCGGGTCACATGTCGCCGCGCGACGCCTGGGACGCGGATCGTACGACGCTCAAACCGGCAGCGTGGTCGATGCCGCACACGGGGGCGATGGCGGCGGGCGCCATGCCGCACATGTCCAACCTCGTGATGGGTATCCGCGTCAAGCCGAAGGGCGCCATCGTGCAGGCCGGCGACGCCACCCGTAGTATGAGAATGCTCATTCGGTCCAAGCAGAACGTTTACGGCAAATATGTCGGCTACTCGTTCGTACTCGGCGGGTCGCCGGCGGAGCGCAATACGCAGGCGATGCCGGTCCCGGGACCGGTGCTCGAGTTGACGCGGGGCGAGCGTGTCGCGTTCACGATCGTGAACAAGAGCCACGAAGGCGCCGCGATCCATTGGCACGGCATCGAGCTCGAGAGCTACGCGGACGGCGTACCGGAGGTCAGCGGCGACCCCGGGCATGTGCTGCCGATCATCAAGCCGGGTGACTCGATCACGGTGCATTACACGCCGCCGCGTTCCGGCACCTTCCTGTATCACTCCCATTCCAACGAGTTCCAGCAGATCTCGTCCGGCCTCTATGGCGCGCTGATCGTCCGTGACCCGGGCCCGGCGCGCGACACAACCGTGGATAAGGTCCTGATCCTGAGCGACAACGGTCCGACGATCAACCTCGTCGATCCAGCGGAGCTCACCCAACCGCTTCTCAACGGAAAGCGAACGCCCGATCCAATCGACCTGCGCGCCGGCGTCGCGACCCGACTGCGCCTCATCAACATCCGGGCGGACATGGGCATGCTGGTCTCGCTCATGGACGGCGATAAGCCGGCGATGTGGCGCAATACGGCCAAGGACGGCTTCACGCGACCGGCGTCGCAGGCACAACCGCGCCCAGCGGTCGTGGCACTCGGCTCGGGGGAGACCTACGACTTCGAGGTGACGCCTTCGGCCGGCCGCTCCTTGTCGCTCGTGTATCAGCTCGTCGCGCCGTTTCCGCCGCCGCTAATGCAGCGAACGGTTGTCCCGGTTCGGGTTCACTGATCCACCGCGTTGGCCCGTACCGCGTTCATAGCAAGATCTAGGGTTTTAGCGTAGCTCCGCGTGATCTCGATCGGCTGAACATGGGGCGACGGCCGCCGCTGAGCGGCGTGCGACGGAAACGCGTCGCCGCCGCGGCGGCGCACAAGGCGAGGACGGTGCCGTAGGCGATCCAGCCGTGAGTAACTACGGGGATGAGAAAAGCCCGATTGCTGACGTGGCCATCTCGGAGGCGGTAGCCTTCGGCGGCGAACGACCAGAAGTTGGCGACGCCGAGCAGCAACAGGGCGACGACTGGGGTGAGCACGACGAGTGACACGAGCGCGATGGTGCGATCGTCAGGTTCGAAGCTGCGACACACACGCCGCGTTATGAAGTCCATCACCACGATCGCGAGAATCCCCATCGGCAGGAACACGATGAGGAAGTCGGCCCACCAGATCCGAGCCCGCTCGGCCGCGTGAAAATCAGCCCGCGTCACGCCGTGACGCGCGACAATGGAGTCAAGCGTCGCGCCAATGCATTGATCGCGAAACGGGCGCTGGATCTGCGGGTTGTGCCGAATGTGCGCATCGCCGAAACGCACCATCAGCTCGTTCGCCACCTCGGCGTCCTGGCGTAGATGCTCCCGGTCGGACCCTCGTCCGAGATCGAGCCGCCGCGCCACGGTGTCGGTCCAGGTGCAGGTGTCGTTCACCCGCGACGAGTCGATGCATCCGACGAGCAGCACGGCAGCGGCGATCGACGCCGCGATGCGATTAGTCAATCGCAAGTCCGGTTGAGGTGCCCTACTCTACGGAGCCTTGGCGGGCGGCGTGTGAACCGCGAATGAATCGATCATTACGGTATCGTTAGGGCGTGAGAATCTTCGCGCCTGTCGCGCGTGGAACACCAGAGTAAGGACCCTTGCTCCCGTCGGCCTAAACGGGCTAACGTCGCGCATCCCATGATCCTCCCGCTCACATGACACAGCCGCACGCGCCGTCGATCGCACCTGCATCGTCGTACCATCCGCTCTCCGATCGGGAATCGGCGCCTTCCCTCCAGGAGCCGACTCGGGAGTGGACGCTCGCTGAGCGATTCGGATTCCGATTCCTGCTCGTGTATCTGGTCCTCTACACCTTTCCCGGACCGATCAACGAGCTTCACGGGACCGACTTCATCTCCACTCCATATGCCGCCATCTGGCATGCGGTCGTGCCGTGGTTTGGCACGCACATTCTCAGGCTCGCCAATCCCGTCACGTTTCATCCGTCGGGAAGCGGCGACAAGCTGTTCGACTGGGTGACGGTCGCGACGCTGCTCGCGACCGCGGTGGTCGCCGCGGTCGTCTGGAGCCTCGTCGATCGGCGCCGCCGATCACATCCCAAGCTCTTTGCCGCGTTCACGCTCTATCTCAGCCTGACGATGGCGCGAACGATGTTCAGCTACGGCTTTGACAAAGTGATTCCGAACCAGTTCGCGCCGATGGATCCGGCGCGGCTGACGCAATACATCGGCGAGGCGTCGCCGGGCGGTTTCGCTTGGACCTTCCTCGGCTTCTCGATCCCCTACGAGATCTTCGCCGGCACGGCAGAAACACTCTCGGCCACGTTGCTCCTGTTCCGTCGAACACGAACGCTCGGCGCGCTGATTGGCGTGGCCGTCCTGACGAACGTGTTCATGCTCAACATGAGCTTCGACATCCCCGTGAAGCAGTACTCGGGGCACCTGCTGTTGATGTGCGTCTTCCTCGCCGCGATCGACCGTGAGCGGCTCATCGACCTGTTCCTCCGCGGCCGCGCGACAGCTCCGCCGCGGCACTTCGAGCTCTTCACGACGCGACGGTCCAAGATCGCCGCGTGGATCGCGGGCACGGCGGTCGCGGTTTGGATGATCGGCAGCACTTTCTATAGTGAGTACCGAGGGCTGTACGAGTTCGGACGGCTGTCGCCGCACGGGCCGCTCTACGGAATCTTCGAGGTCGAACAGGTCCTGAAGAACGGCGCGGTCCAGCCGCCGCTCCTCACCGACGCGACACGCTGGCGCCGATTCGCGACGAACAAATACAGCGCGTTCGTTCGTCTCTCGACCGACTCGATGGTGCGATTCGGTCTTAAGACGGACACACTCAAACGAGTGGCGACGCTCGCGAACGGGCCGGACAGCACGAAGTGGGTCCGGCTCAGTTACGTCCTTCCCGATTCGATGCATCTCGCGCTAGCCGGCCGAATCGCCGGCGATTCGGTCGAGATGAAGCTGCGGCGGCGGCCGGAGAGCTCGTATCTGCTCGTGAGTCGCGGATTCCACTGGGTGAACGAGATGCCGTACTTTAGGTAGCGCAGCCTCGCCACGTCGGAAAGAACAAGGGCGAGCCCGAAGGCTCGCCCTTGTCGTTCGCAGAATCGCTGAGAGCTACTCTTCCGACGCCCTCACCCCCGGCCTTGGCAGCGCCGGGAAGTCTTCCTCCTCCGCCATCGAGAACACATTCGGTAGCGACTCGGCGA
The DNA here is from genome assembly GCA_035554995.1 of Gemmatimonadaceae bacterium. Lineage (GTDB taxonomy): Bacteria > Gemmatimonadota > Gemmatimonadetes > Gemmatimonadales > Gemmatimonadaceae > JAQBQB01. The sequence continues at coordinate 2,744 of DATMHK010000080.1, read as the reverse complement.
GCGGCGGTAGCGGTTCGAAACCTTCCGGCACCGCGAGCTCGACGTCCACTTCCTGATACCGGTACATACCCGTACCCGCCGGAATCAGGTGACCGATGATGATGTTCTCCTTGAGACCGAGCAGGTCGTCCTTCGCGCCGCGAATCGACGCGTCGGTGAGGACTCGCGTGGTCTCCTGGAACGACGCCGCCGAGATGAACGACTGCGTCGTGAGGCTCGCCTTCGTAATTCCCAGGAGAAGCGGCTCGGCGGTAGCCGGCGTGTCCTTCTTCTTCTTCGCCCGCTCGTTCTCGTCGCGGAAAACCTGGCGATCCACGTGCTCGCCCTCGAGGAACTCCGTATCGCCCGGATCCATGACGCGCACCTTCTGCAGCATCTGCTTCACGATGACGCCGATGTGCTTGTCGTTGATCTTCACGCCCTGCAGGCGGTAAACCTCTTGAACTTCGTTCAAGAGGTACTCTTGTACGGCCCGCGGTCCCTTGATCCGCAAGATGTCGTGCGGGTTGACCGGGCCCTCGGAGAGGCGGTCGCCGGCGCGCACGCGGTCGCCCTCGTGCACGCGCAAGTGCTTACCGGCCGGCACCTCGTAGAGCTGCGCTTCGCGCGTCTCGTCGAGTGAGCCGTCGTGGTTGATCGGCGCGACGAAGATCTCGCGCTTGCCGCGCTTGATCTCGCCGAACCGCACGACGCCGTCGATCTCGGAAATCGTGGCAGGATCCTTCGGACGACGCGCTTCGAACAACTCGGCGACTCGCGGCAGACCGCCCGTGATGTCGCGCGTCTTGTACGCTTCGCGGCCGACCTTGGCGAGGGTCGTTCCGGGGAAGATGCGCTGTCCGTCTTCCACGGTGAGCTGAGCGCCCGCCGGGATGATGAAGTCGCGCACGCGCTTTTCCTTGCCGCCCTTCTCCTGGATGATCTCGATGTGCGGGTGGAGCTTCTTCTCGCGGTCTTCGGTGATTACGCGCTGGCGCAGTCCGGTGAGCTCATCGAGCTCTTCGGACACCGTCTCTTCCTCGACGATATCGACGAAGCGAACCGTACCGTCGACGTCGGCCAGAATCGGGTTGGTGTACGGGTCCCAGGTGAAGATCACCTGGTCTCGTTTCACGTCCGCGCCATCCTCGACCATGAGAATCGCGCCGAGTGGCACTTGCAAGCGCGCGGCGATGTTGGCGTTCTTGTCGCTGCTCGACTTGATGAGGATCTCGCCTTCGTACGACGTGACGATGCGCTGACCCTCGGGGTTCGTGACGACCACAAGCCGGTCGGTGTATTCGACCAGGCCCGCGACCTTCGACTTACGAGCCGTCTGCTCGGCGATACGAGCGGCCGTTCCACCGATGTGGAACGTACGCAGCGTCAGCTGCGTGCCCGGCTCACCGATCGACTGCGCGGCGATGATACCGACCGCTTCGCCGAGGTCGACGACGTCCATCGTCGCCAGGTTGCGGCCGTAGCACATGCGGCAGAGACCGCGCTTCGCCTCGCAAGTGAGGACGGAGCGGATCTTCACCGTCTCGATGCCCGACTCTTCGATCTGACGCGCCTTCTCTTCATCGATCAGCTGGCCGCTTTCGACCAACAACGTGCGGCGGCCCGCCTGATCCAACTCGTGCGGATCCTCGACGTCCTCGGCGGCGAAGTTGCCGACGATACGCTCCGACAACGGCTCGATGATGTCCTCGCCTTCCTTCAGCGCCGACACGTCCAAGCCCTGGATCGTTCCGCAATCCTCTTCACTGATCGTCACGTCCTGCGCGACGTCCACGAGACGGCGCGTGAGGTAGCCGGCGTCCGCCGTCTTGAGCGCGGTATCGGCCAGACCCTTACGAGCGCCGTGCGTCGAGGTGAAGTACTCGAGCGGCGAGAGACCTTCACGGAAGTTCGACTTGATCGGACTCTCAATGATTTCGCCGATACCACCCGTGAGCTTCTTCTGCGGCTTCGCCATGAGACCGCGCATGCCCGCCAGCTGGCGGATCTGGTCGCGGCTACCACGTGAGCCGGAGTCGAACATCATGAACACCGGATTGAACCCGCCCTTCGACTCGCGCATCGTCTTGACCATCTCGTCGGCGATGTCGGAGTTCGCGTGCGTCCAGGTGTCGATGACTTTGTTGTAGCGCTCGCCGTTCGTGATGTTGCCGGTCTGATAGGCGCGCTGGAATCGCTCGACGCGCTCTTCCGCTTCTTCGAGCAAGCCCGCCTTTGCCGTCGGAATTTCCAGATCTTCAATACCGATCGAAACGCCGCCGCGCGTGGCGTTGGCGAATCCGAATTCTTTCAAGCGATCGAGGAACTGAACGGTCGCGGCGAGTCCGGCCTTGCGGTAGGACTCGAACACGAGCTCGGACAGGGCCTTCTTCTTCATGTCCATGTTCTTGTAGCCGAGCTCCTTCGGGACGATCGCGTTGAACAGCACGCGTCCGGCCGTGGTCTTCTCCCAACGATTGCCTTCCTCGTCGCGAATGAAGTAGAGCAGCGCGCTGTGACGCGTGAGGCGCTGGAGCGCGAGCTCCATCTCGATCTCCGCAACGTCGGTGAACCGACGGAGCGACTTCTCGGCGACCGTGTTGAAGTTCGCGGGTGCCTTCGTCGCGAAGTAGCAGCCAAGCACGATGTCCTGGCTGGGCTCCGCGACCGGGCGGCCGTCGGATGGCTTCAAGATGTTGTTCGACGACAGCATGAGCAGACGCGCCTCGAGCTGCGCCTCGAACGACAGCGGCACGTGCACGGCC
>DATMHK010000079.1:0-8868 GCA_035554995.1 Gemmatimonadaceae bacterium | reverse complement strand
AGCCTGATCGACACGTGGCCGGAGGACGTGCGCGAGCACATTCTGCGGCTGGTCGGCGAGGTGAAGAGGCTGGAGCAGCTGTGAGAGGAGGCTACTCGGCGGCTCGGCTACTCGGCCGAGCTGCCGAGCTGCCGAGCTGCCCTACGGCCTCACGCTCGCCTGTCGCGGGAACATTCCATCACGCATCGCGGCGTTGTACGCGAAGGCCGCGAAGATCACTGCCGCCTGCTTCAAATCCTCCGGGCGCATGCGTTCCATAGTGTCCATGTTCGTGTGATGGATGCGCACGTCGTAATTCGCGTACTCCTGAATGGGATTGAAAGCGGGAATCCCCTCCGCGATGAAGCTGAGGTGATCCGTGTTCCCGATGCCCGCATGCACGTTCTTGCGGGCGCTCAAGTCCTTGAACGGTTCGAGCCATGCATCGAAGATGCTTTTCGCGGCGTCGTTGCCCTCGGTGAAGAAGCCGTACACCGGACCGTAGCCGGGATCGATGTTGAGGTAGACGGAAAGCTTGTCGCGCGCCGCCTTGTTGGCGTCGCCGGACAAATGCTGTGCGACCCAGGCCTTGGAGCCGAACAAACCTTCCTCTTCGCCGCCCCATAGCGCGACGCGAATCGTGCGGCGCGGCTTGGCGCCGACCGCCTGAAGGATGCGCATCGCCTCGAGCACCGTCACAGCGCCGTCGGCGTTGTCGGTCGCGCCGGTCGCCGAGTGCCAGGAGTCGAGGTGCGCGCCGATCATCACGACTTCGCTCGCCAACCGCGGATCGCTTCCCGGGATCTCGGCGATGATGTTGTATCCGCTTGTATCCTGCGTGAAGTAGCGACCCTGAACGTTGACGCGGACCGTCAGCGGCACGCGGTTGTCGAGGGAGCGAATGAGGTTGTTGTACTGCTCGCCCGCCACCACGACCGTTGGGACCGCGTTCGCGCCCGCGTCGCGGGTCTGCAAAAAGATCGTCCCGTGTTCGCCGCGGCTCGGCTTGAGCACCGCGCCGACGCGCGCGTCGTGCAGAATCGTCGCGATGCGCTGCGCTTCACTGGGTCCGCCGCCTCGGCCACCGCCGCGACCACCACGGCCCGCGCCGATTGGCGTATACGTGTCCGCCGGTGCGTTGGGCGCCGTTGGGTTGATGCGGTCCTCGCGGATGAAGGTGGCCATCAGCGGCTGTGTCAGCACGATCTTGCCCTTGAGCGACGATTTGATCTTGTCGAGCGAGTCGGCCGTGACGCCGGCGATCATGACCGGCGTGCCCACGACATCGCCGTTCGTCGACGGCGACCACGCGTCGGGGTAGCCGATCATTGGCGCGTAGCGCGGACTCGTCATCTCGAGCGTGAAGCGCTGGAGCTCCCAGCCGCGTCCGAACGGCCACGTTTCCATGTGGACGTCCTTGAGCCCCCAGCCGGTGAGATGATCGCGCGCCCACGTCGCGGCGCGCATGTACGCCGGCGACGCCGTGAGGCGCGGACCGATCACCGTGGCGAGCGTGTCGAGCATCGGCCAGGCGCGCGAGCGATTGAGTCCTTCGTCGCGGATCTTCGCGATCATCGCCTGATCGATCGATTCCTGCGCGGCCGCGACGGCGGGCAGGGCGGCGAGACAGAGGATGAGACGTTTACGCATGTGCGGTGTAGGAGAAAATGGATCGGATCTTCTAGCCCGCCCAGAAGATGGCGAATGCGCGGCGGTCGCGCGATTGCTTAATCCGGTCTACCCTTCCCCCGCCATGTCGTATGCTGATTTCGTCGCCTTCCGGCGCTCTCTCCCGCGCACGCCGCGACTCGAACGTCAGAACATCCGCGCACGCGGCGTGACGTTCGCGGTTTTCACGTCACCACCCGTTGGAAATGAACCGCCAGTCGTTTGCATCAACGGCGGCATGCTGTACGACCACTCGATGCTGTGGCCGGCGCTGTCGCCATTCGCCGAGCGCCGGCAGGTCATTCTGTATGATCAGCGCGGGCGCGGCGCGTCGTCGGCGCCGACGGACCCGAGCGCCGCATCGATCGAGGACGACGCGCTCGACGTCGCCGCGATCCGTCGTGCGCTCGGCATCCGCAAATGGGACGTGCTCGGCCACTCGTGGGGCGGGGGCATCGCGATGCTCGCGTCCGCCGGCGACATCACCTGCGTACGCCGCCTCATCCTCGTCGATTCGGTCGGCCCGACGTCGGATTGGATGGCTCCGCTTCGCGCCGCCGTGCTCGATCGTTTGCAAGGCGCGGAACGCGAGCGTGTGGCGCGAGTCGGCGACGCGATGCTGAGTCAACCGGACCCCGCGTTGCACAGCGAGTACAGTCGCGCCGTGTATCCGGCATGGTTTGCCGACGCCGAGATGGCAAGTCGTTTTACACCACCCTCTGCGACCAGCGAAACGGGCGCCGCCGTCCTTGCACGTCTGCGTCGCGAGGGGTACGATTGGCGCCCACGGCTGCGTGCCTTTTCAAGTGAAACGCTCGTCTTACACGGGGAGGTTGATCCGCTCCCGCTAACGGTTTCATCCGACATTTCGTATATCCTTCCAAACGCCCGTCGTCTCGTAGTTCCCTCCTCTGGGCATATGCCGTTTTGGGAAGCGCCTGAGCGCTTCTTCGCTTCCGTAGAATCCTTCCTCTCGTAGCACTCTCCCGTTTCACTCCCCTAGCCCGGCTCGTTGGGCGCAGTCTCTCCCACCCCCGGTATGAAGCGAGCGACCTTCCTTCTTCTTGCGGTCGCGCCTGGTCTCGGCCTTCTCGGCGCAGTTCGCACGTCACCAGCTCGAACGACCGAGCCGCTTCCGCTTCGGCATGATGCGGCGGCCGCCGACAACGTGGCGCGCGCGATCGCCAGCGTCACCGCCGTGGTAACGCCGCTCAAGGATGATCGCGGCGAAGTGCTGCGGCGACTGAAGCACGGCGCTCGCGGGACGTACATCAATGAGATTCTGCTCGAGCGCGATTCGACGCTGGTGCGTTGGGCCGATCGACGCGCTCCGCTCACGATCTGGGTTCAGCCGCAGTCCAACATCAGCGATTTCAGCTCGGCGTTCGTGACCGAAGTCCGCAATGCGTTCGAGGAGTGGGACGGCCTTCGCCTGCCCCTGCGCTTCGCATTCGTGGATGATTCGACGGAAGCGAAAGTGCACGTCACCTGGGTCGATCACTTCTCGCAGCCGATCAGCGGACGTACACGCTGGGCGCGGGACGACGACTGGTCGATTTGCGACGCGAACATCACGCTCGCGGTGCACCACAACTCCGGCGACACGCTCGACGACGAAGCCGTGCGCGCGATGGCGCTGCACGAGATTGGCCATCTGCTGGGTCTCGACCACACCACGGACAGCACGAGCGTGATGGCGGCGCGCGTCCGCGTGCGTCAGCTCTCCGACGCCGACCGCGCGACGGCGCGACTCATCTACACGCTGCCCGCGGGCCCGGTGCGCTAAGCGCCACCATCATGCGCCGATTCGACGCGGTGCTCCTGCTGGCCGTGTCCGTGTTCGCGGCCTTCGTCGGCGCTCAGGTCTTTCACGCGACCAGCGCGCGAGCCGCGGTTCACAAGAAACCCGTCGTCGTCGCCGCCGAGCCGCGCGCGCGTAGCGCGTCGCCCGCAACGCAGCAGCAGCCAACAATCGTCGGCTCCGATTCGTCGGAGCTCAGGACAATGATTGTCTCGTCCGCGCGCCCGGCGCCGGTGCGCGACGAAGCCGACATTCGGTTGCGCATGGCGGCGGTGGCCAGCGGCACCTACATGAGCGACATGCTCGCCGACTTGAACGGCATGCTCGTACGGTGGCCGGACCGCCCGGGTGAGCCGCTCCGCGTCTGGGTCCAGCGGACGAGCGACGTCCCCGACTGGCAAGCGGCGAACACACAGACGGCGGAGAACGCGTTCGCCGATTGGCAGCACAGCGGGTTTCCCCTCCGCTTCGACTTCGTGCTCGATTCAACGTCGGCGGACATTCGCGTGCTCTGGACCGACCGTTTTCCCGCGGAGGCGGGACAGCGCGTCGGATCGACTCAGCGGACGAGCGACCAGCACGGCTGGATTGCCGCCGCGCAGATTCTCGTCGCGGTCCACGACAGTGCGGGCACGGTCATCCCGCCGGAGGCGCTCGCCGGTATCGTGCGGCACGAAGCCGGGCATGCCCTCGGCCTCGGCCACTCGCGCGACGAGAAGACCAAGATGTTCCCGACCGAGATGGTCCACGACATCGCGCCAGCGGACCGAATGACGCTCAGACTGCTCTACAGCATCCCGCCGGGCCCGCTGAAGTAGGGCGATGGGCGGTGGAGGGCGAGAGGAATTGTTCTTGCCCGTTGTCCTCGTCGTGAAGCCTTCCGGCGACGAACGCATCTTCGACATCGGTATTGTGGGTGGCGGCCCCGCGGGATTGAGCGCGGCTATTTGGTCGGCGCGCTATCTCCACTCCGTCGCGCTGGTGGACAGCGGCGACCCCCGTAACTGGGAGACCCGCGGCATTCACGGCTTTCTGGGCTTCGAGGGCGTTCGACCGGCCGAGTTGCGCGGTCACGGTCGAGACCTGTGTAGGCAAATGGGCGTGAAGCTCGTCGACGCAATCGTGCTTCGCGCCGACCGGGTGAGCGACGAACAGTTCATGTTGTGCATCGAAGGCGGCGGGCGGATCATGACGCGCCGGCTGCTGCTCGCGATCGGCCTGCGCGACGTGTGGCCGGACATTCCTGGACTCGAGCACGTATACGGCTCGAACGCCCACGTTTGTCCGGATTGCGACGGCTATGAATCGCGCGGCAAGAAGATCGTCGTGGTCGGACATGGACGACGCGCCGTCGGCATGGCGCTCAACCTCGCGACGTGGTCTGACGACATCATCATCTGCACGAACGGCCGATCGCCGGAGATGGATGACGCCGAGTACTGCGACAAGCTGGACGCCCTCAACATCCCGGTGCTCACGTCTCCCATTGAGCGCGTGTGTTACGAAGGCCGCGCCATCTACTGCCTCAAGCTCGAGGATGGGATGCAGCTCGACGCCGACAAGATCTTCTTCACGATCGGCCAGTATCCGGCCGACGATTTGTGCGCGCAGATCGGCTGCGAGCGCGACGACGAGGGCCACACGATCGTCGACGCGCGCCAGCAAACGTCGGTGTTGAACGTCTACGCGGCGGGCGACATCACGCCCGGTCCGCAGCTCGCGATAACAGCCGCCGCCGAAGGGGCAACGGCCGCGCTGGCGATGCACCGCTCGCTCGTACCCGACGCCAAGAAACTGGCGGCGCGAACGCGAACCGCCGCGCTACGGTGAAGGAACGAGGCTGATGGTGACGGTGCGCGGCTTCTGATTGGGTGACGTCACTTGGAGCGCAACGGCGCGCTCTCGCGTCTGCGCCAGTGCTCGTCGGAGCTCGGTCAGCGAGACGACCGGCTGATCCGCGACGCCGATGATGACATCGCCGGTGCGAAGGCCGGCGCGGAACGCCGGGCTGTCTTCCGGGACTTCGTTGACGAGAACTCCTGCTCGCAGGTTGAGCGCTCTCGCGAGATCGGTGTTGACCGTCGAGACACTCGCTCCGAACACGCCGTTCGAACTGATCACGAAGAGCGGCGAAGCCGGAAAGATCCGGGGGGGGATCCCCTCGCTCGGCACGTTTAAGACCTTGGTCGTGGGCGCGAGCCGCGGTCCGACCACGACGTCTCGGCGCATCGGCGGCATTTCGGACGCAAGCCGCCGGTCGATGATCCGCTGCGGCGCCTTGGCGACGACGAGTTGAAAGTCCTTCGCCTCACCCTCGCGGCGCACCGTGACGGCAACTTTTGAATCGGGCTTGAGCAGCGTGCTGAGATTGAACTCGTGATTCACGACATCGACGCCGTTGTAGGCAACGAGGACGTCGCCGGCCGTGATGCCGGCCCTCTCAGCGGGCGACTGCGGGTCCACCGTGACGATCAGCGGATAAGCGAATTGGGTGACGAAAAGCTCGCCGTTCAAATTCATTTGTCGATTGGGGCCTTGGGTATTCAGCCCGATCCAGCCGAGGCGCTCCAATGTCTGCCGGCTTGTCTCGCCTCGGGCGAGCATGCCGCGCACGAACATGTTCGACGTGACGGGAATTCGGAGTAGTGAATCGAATTGCCCGCGGAGCATGACCCAGCGCTGCGTTCCGTACTGCTCGTGATCGATTTCCTGAACGAGCTTTTGAAGCGAGTCCAGCGACATTCCCGGCGCGAAGAGTCGCAAGACGACCGCCGAATCTCGCTGTCGTGTCGTCGCCGGCCGCTGCGCATCGAGTGTCGCGGCCACAGCCATCAGGGCCACGGCGATCGCCGTTCCGTTTCGGATCCGTCCTCTCTCGTACATCGGTTTCAAGTCCATCAATAGGTCGTAAGACGCATGTTCGTGGGCGCGGCGACGTTCATCTGTCGAATCGTTGCTTCGCGTTGTCCCACGGTCGTGAGATAATAGCCGTTGATGACCGGGTCGTACGGCGCTTGCCTCAGCGCCTCACCCAGGACGCGCCGCGTGCGATCGAGCGCGGCAAGGCGCGTACGCATCGCGGCCGGTGATTCGGTAGGCGCGGTCAGCGTGTCCTGCTGCGCGATGAACGACGTGGCGTTCTGGTAAAGCGTTTGCGCCTGCGTCTGCGCCGCGCGGGCGTCGTCCACCGAATGGAAGCGCGAGATCGAATCGGGATTTGCCGAGGCGGTTTGCGTTGTCCTGGTCGTCTCGCCGATCGGGATCGGTGAGGCACCCACGGAGATTCGTCCACCGATCATGCCGCCGGCGACGAGGATCACCGCGGCGGCAGCCTGGAGCCACGGACGACCGGCGCGACGACTCACACGCGGCGCACGTGCGCCGTCGTCGATGACGCCATCGCGCGCCAACGCGGGACGCAACGCATCCCAGCTCGTGAGCGGTGTGGCGATCGTCGCCGAATTGTTGACGGCGAGCTCCACGAGATTGCGATATGCGGCGCGCTCGCGGGCGCACTCCGCGCAGCCGGCGAGGTGCGCCAGCTCGGCGGCAGTCGGCGTCTCGTCGACCAGTGCGGCGAGCCGCTCAGGAGACAGGTGCGACATGCTCGTGTTCCTTGCGTGGTAGTCGGGCATCATTGCCTTCCTTCACTACTTCTATGAGATGCGCCAAAAGCTTGCGGAGCTTGGCGCGTGCTTTGAACAGTTGCGACTTGGAGCCGCCGGACGTGATCCCCAGCTCGACCGCGATCTCCTCGTGCGTGTAGCCTTCGACGTCGTGGAGCACGAACACCGCGCGAGCGCCCGGTGAGAGCTTGGCCGCGGCCTCTTCGATCGACTGCGCGATGAACGAGCGGTCGGTGTCCGGTTCGAAGGAGGCGCTCTCCTCCGTGACCTCGGTCTCCAGGTTCGCAAGGCGACGCGATTTCCGGAGCGCGTTGAGCGTTCTGTTCACGGCAATGCGATGGGCCCAGGTGCTGAACTGGGAATCGCCTCGATAGCTCGGCAGCGCCCGAAAGATTTGGATCCAAACCTCCTGCGCGATATCAGCAGCCAGATCCGCATCGCCCCCGACCAGCCGTCGTACGACGATGTCGATATGGGGGGCGTGCCGGGTCCAAAGGGCCCGGAGTGCCCCCTCATCGCCGTCGATCGCGCGCCGAATGATGAGGAGCTCGTGATCCATGACTGCTCAGTAGGTCACGTTCGTGGAGGGAAGGGTTTACGCGATACGGACAAAGTCGGCGGGCTCGGCAAGAACATTTGGATACAGTGCCACAACCTATTGACCCGCCGTTACATCGCGTGTTATAGGTCGTCCCCGTACAGAGGTACTATACGGCACTAAAGGCCCTTGCGCAGCCGGAACTTCTGCGCAATTGTGACGTATCGCACCTAGCGGTCGTGCGGCGGTTCCTTCCTGACCGGCCAATCGCTCGCAAACAGGCGTTCAAAGCCCCGCCAGGCACTTCGGCGGGGGGTTGGTGTTTGTAGCCTTTTCCGAAGCAGGTACACGTGCTGCTTTCTCTGCTGATCTCGGCTTTCGCACTCGCCGCTAGTGACGGGGATGGTCTGCCGTTGAAGACCCCCAAGTCCGTCGGCATGTCCAGCGAGCGCCTGGCCAAGATCGATCACGTCGTCCAGCGCGGCATCTCCGCCGGTGGTTATCCCGGCGCGGCTGTGGTCGTGGGACGGCGCGGCGCGGCGGTTTGGGAAAAAGGCTTTGGCCGCCTGAGCTGGGACAAAGGCTCGCCGTGGGTCTCGACCGATCGCACGATTTACGATCTGGCGTCGCTCACGAAGGTCGTCGGGACAACCACGGCCGTCATGGTGCTGTACGACGAGGGCAAGATTCGCCTCGACGACCCGGTTTCCCGGTACGTCCCCGAATTCTCCGGTGGCGAGAAGGATCGCGTCACGGTGCGGATGCTCCTCGAGCATCGCTCGGGCCTTCCGGCCGGCCGTGATTTGTGGCGCGTCGCGCACACGCCCGAAGAGGCGCGCGCTGCGGTGATCTCCACACCGCTCGGCTGCGAGCCGGGGCGCTGCTACGAGTACTCCGACCTCGGCGCCGACATGCTCGGCTTTATCGTCGAGGCCGCGTCGGGTGAGCGGATGGATCAGTTCCTCAACGAGCGCGTGTTCACGCCGCTCGGAATGACGGATACCGGCTTCCGCCCCGCCGACTCACTCAAGACGCGGATCGCCCCGACGGTGAGCAACTCGGTGCGGGGTTACGGACTTCAGGGCGAAGTCCACGACGAAAACGCGTACGCGCTCGGCGGTATCGCGGGTCACGCCGGGTTGTTCAGCACGGCGGCCGACTTGGCCGTCTTTGCGCAGATGATGCTCAACGGCGGCGAGTTCAACGGAACACGAATCGTCGCCGATTCAACCGTCGCGTTGTTCTCGACGCGCGCC
>DATMHK010000078.1:0-34586 GCA_035554995.1 Gemmatimonadaceae bacterium | reverse complement strand
TGGGGTATGGCCGGGCGTTGGAATGCCGCGAATGCCGGTGACGATCTCCCGGTCCCCTTCGATGAAATCGACCAGCCCCGCCTCGACCAACGGAACGAAGTTGTGCGCGAAGTAGCTTGCCGCCGTGCGCTCGTTGGTGTGCGTGGCATACTCGTATTCGCCGCGCTGCATCACATAGCGTGCGTTGGTGAAGGACCTTTGGATCGAACCGTCCGCGGCACGAGTCGTGTTCCCGCCGGCGTGGTCGAAGTGCAGATGGCTGTTGATGACGAGTGATACGTCGGACGGCTCGAAACCCGCCGCCCGGATCCCGTCCTCGAGTTGCGTTGGCGACCCGGCGTTCTCGATGCCGTAGATGTCGTAGAACTTCTCGTTTTCCTTGTTCCCCGCCCCGGTGTCGATGAGCACCAGGCCCACGTCATGCTCGATGAGCAGGCAGCGCATGCCGAGCTGAATGCGATTTCGCTCGTCGGCTGGGATGCGGCGCTCCCAGAGCGGCTTTGGCACGACGCCGAACATCGCGCCGCCATCCAGCTTCTGGCCGCCAGCTTGGATGGCATGCACGCGCAAGCGTCCGATCGTTCGACTTTCGACGAGAGGCGTTGGGATCATCGGGGTTAAGCAGTTCGATCGTCGGCGACGCTGTGCGGCATGGCGGGTGGTCGGCGGCCGCGTTTCTTCCTTCGGCTCGTCGGACCGCGCACCAGGCGTTGGAGATCGTCGAGGGTGTCGCAATCGCGCGAGCGGGCCTCTTTCAGAAAACGCAAAAACACTTTCGCCGTCGCCATGGCGTCGCCGCCGGCGCGATGGCGCGCGGTGTTCACGATGCCGTAATAGTCGCTGAGCGAATCGAGGTTGCGGCGACGGAGTTGCGGGAGAAAGTGACGAGCCATGCGCACGGTGCAGAGCCGCTGGCCGACGAGCGGACGACGCGTCGCGCGCGTGATCTCATTCGACAGGAAACGCCAGTCGAATCCCGCGTTGTGCGCGACGAAGACGCTCCCTTCGAGCGCACCGAGGAGCTGGTCGCAGATGTCCGGGAAGCGCGGGGCGTGGCGCACCATCTCCCACGTGATGTTCGTCAGCGCCATCACGGCGGGCGGGATCGGACGGTCGGGATTCACGAGAGTCTCGAAGATCATCTCCGCCCGTCCGTCGCGAACGCGGACGACGGCTACCTCCGTGATCCGGTCCCCGGCGATCGATCGCGAACCGGTCGTCTCGCAATCAACGACGACGAACGATTCCTGTTCCAGCGTCCGGCTGGCGGCCGAGTCGGCGAGAACGGAGCCGTCGCGGAGCATCCAGCGGCCCACACGATCGCGGACGAATCGCGCGTGGCCCGCGAACAGCGCCGTCGCCATGTGCTCGGCGACGGTTGCCGGCGCGCCGGGAAGCTGGCACACATACGAAATCAGCGACTGCGCGTCGGCGGGACCCGACGCCAGAAAATCCGCGGCCCGACTGGTCAGCGGCGTATCGGCGTTGCCGAGGGTGACCGATGTCATCTCACGACCATCGGCTCACGTCCATGGCTCACGTCCATGGATCGTCGCGACAGACGGGAAGCGTCATGCAGCGGGGACCGCCTCCGCCGCGTACCAGCTCGGCTCCCTCGAAGGTGATGACCGCGCGCTCGCCTTCGGCGATGCGATCTTCGCCGGTGAGGAACGACGTTCCGGTCACAACGCGAAAGCCCATGCGCTCTAGCTCGTGAAGCGTAGCCTCGTTGCGCTGATACGACAGAATCACGCCGGGGCGCATCGCCACGAAGTTACAACCCGACGCCCACTGCTCGCGCTCCTGAAGCGTGCGCCGGTCGCCGCCGCAGAATACGGGCTCGAGGGGCATGTCGCATTCGGCGAGTGCGGTGAAAATGTTGGGCCGTTCGCGGATGGTCGACTCTCCCTTGCGCCAGTGCAGCACGGGCAATCGCTCGGGCCCGATGAAGTGCGGTGGAAAGACCGCGCAGAGCTCGCGATCGAGCTGCGTGAAGATCATGTCGAGGTGAATCGCCGCGGTCTCCTTCGGCATGACGACAACGATCACGTCGCAGACCTCGGTCTGCTCGAAGAGCGTCGACGCCAGCTGGTCGATGGCCGCCGGGCTCGAACGCTCACTGAATCCGATGACCACGAGATCGCGGCGCAGCGGGTGTACGTCGCCCCCCTCCACGGTGTAGTTCACGCGTCGCTCGGCGGAGCCGTCGTAGAGGATGCCGGCGTTGGCGAGCTCCGGATGATGGACGAACAGCGCCTTCATGATGATCGCTTCGGTCCAGCGAATCGCGTATCGCATAGAGCCGATCATCACGTGATCGCCGACGACCATACAGCTGTCGCGCGTGAAGAACAGGTTCGGAAGCGGCGGAAGGACGTGGCCCGGTTCATTGAGCGCCTTGGCGACGGGGCCGGGCGGCTCCTCTTTTCCCTCGATGAGCAGCTTGACGAGGGCGTCGGCGTCGAGCTCGCTAATGTCCCGCGCCAGAGGCTCGGACGGGACGATGTCCATCGTTTCCCGAACGAGGAGCTCGCGAGACTTCGGTGTGGACAGAATCTCGGCCAGGACCGACCGCACCTGGAGCACAGTGGAGAAGCGCTCGAGGATGGCGATGAAGCGCCGATGCTCGCGTTGCGCCGACTCCGCTTCGATGATGTCGTCGTAGAGGTAATCCGCCCGATTGCTTGGGGTTACGGCGAGCAGCTCCGGCCCCGGAGAATGCACGAGAACGGCGCGCATTCGTCCGATTTCCGACGACACGTGGGCGGTCATTCGCCAAAGCTAACGGTGGCTGTGTAACTGGTGCAGCCGGACGGGTTCCCTTAACTTGTGAATGAATTCACAAGCCTTACGCATCTCCGTGAAACGCATCGCAGACTCCACCGTTCGGCGCCTCTCGGCCTACCTCCGATTCCTGGAAGACTTCGAGAACCGTGGCCTGTCGACCATCTCCAGTGAGGAGCTGGCGAAACGGGGAGGAACCACCTCCGCGCAGGTTCGAAAGGATCTCTCGTTTTTCGGTTCGTTCGGAAAACGCGGGCTCGGTTACTCGGTTCCCGAGCTGGCCGGCCGGCTGCGTGAGATCCTCGGGCTCGGCAAAGAGTGGCGCGTGTTCATCGTTGGCGCCGGAAAGATCGGCGCGGCGCTCGCGCAGTATCGCGGGTTTCGACAGCGCGGATTCACGATCCTCGCCGCCTACGACAACAGCGCGGATAAGATCGGGAAGAAGCTGGACGGTGTCATCGTTCGCGACATCGAGCAGTTGGAGAAGGACATCCAGCGCGACAAGCCCGATATCGTCGTGCTCACCGTTCCCGGCGATCAGGCGCAGACGGTCGTCGATCGCGTGGTGAAGGCCGGTGTGCGCGCCATTCTCAGCTTCGCGCCGACGCAACTCCATGCGCCCGCCGACGTCGCGGTGAAGACGGTGAACATGGCGATGGAGCTCGAGGGGCTCAGCTTCGCGCTGACGAATCGCGACTGATCGCTCGCGCGAGTCGCGCGAACGCATCAGCGCTCAGCGTTTCCGGACGGACCGACGGGTCGATCTCCGCCGCGGCGAGCAACGCATCCGCCGCAGGCGCGTCGATGCTCAACAGCTCGCGCACGACACGCCGCATCTGCTTTCGTCGCAGACCGAAGGCGTCCTGGACCAGCCTGCGAAAGCGCGGCTGCTCGTCGTCAGTGATGATGGGACTGTCGAGCGGCGTCACGCGCACGACGGCGCTCTCGACTTTCGGTGGCGGATTGAACGACCCCGGCGCGATACGAAACAGGACATCCAGTTTCGAGAGCGCCTGCGCGTTGACCGAGAGCGCGCCGTATTCGCTCGTTCCCGGCTTGGCCGCCATGCGCTGCGCGACCTCTCGCTGTACGAGAAATACGGCGCGCTGCGGCCGCGGCGGTTCCAGCGCCCGAAATAGAATCGGCGTCGTGATGTAGTACGGGATGTTGCCGACCAACTTGAACGGGCCGCCAGCCACTTCGGCGAAGTTGACGGTGAGAACATCCGCTTGAATCACCGTCACGGACGCGTCGTCGGCATAGCGTTGGCGTAGCCGTTCGGCGAGCGCACGATCGTACTCGATGAGAACGAGTCGGCGCGGCTTTCCGTGGAGTCGCGCCGTGAGACTTCCCCGCCCTGGGCCGATTTCGATCAGCGTGTCGTGGGGCGTCAGCTCGAGCGCGTCGGCGATTCGGTCGAGAATGCGTGGATCGTCGAGGAAGTGCTGGCCCAAGCTTTTTCGCGTCGGCGGCATCCGCCCACCGTCGTCGCGCCGGCGCCCTGACGCCGCCATGGACGAGCCGCTCAGCTCCGCGCGAGGACGATCGTCAAGTCGTCGCGAAGCGGAGCACCTTGAGTGTGCGCGTTCAGCGCCTCGACGATGGCCTCGAGGATCACCTTCGGCTCGGCGTCGAGGTTGTCGCGAATCGTTTGGATGACGCGCTCTTCACCCAGACGCTCGCCGGCGTGGTTGCGCGCGTCGCTCACGCCGTCGGTGAACAGCACGAGCAGATCTTCGTTGCGACGCCACGAACGACGCGCCGTGACGGGCGGCTGCTCGTTCATCCCGAGCGGCGGATCGATGGCCGGAAGCCGCTCGAAACCGCGCTCGCGGTCGACGAGAAATGCGTGGGGGTGTCCGGTATTGGCGTAGTGCAGCTCACCTTCATCCGGATCGATGACGCCGTAGAAGGCCGAGATGAACATCTCGGTCATGGTCAGTTCGTCGCGGAGCGTCGAGACGAGGGCGCCCAACATCTCGCCGGGATCGGCCGTCGTCTGCGAATGAATCGCCGCGGCGCTCATCGTGAGTGCCATGATCAAAGCCGCCTGGTAGCCGTGACCCGAGACGTCGCCGATCATGATGCCGGTGCGCGACCCACCAAGATGGAACAGGTGGTAGAAGTCGCCGCCGACACTCTCCGCCGGAACGACGCGCGCCGCGACGATCGCGTCGGGGGCAAGGATCGTGTCGCTCGGCAGGAGCTTCATCTGAAGCTCGTGGGCGAGCTGCATCTCGTGTGACAGACGCTGCTGCTCGACCGACGCGCGCACGAGCCGCGTGTTCTGGATCGCCGTGCCGATCTGGGTCGCGATGGCGGCGATGAGTTTTAGGTCGCCGGCGGTGAACGGCTGCCCCGAGCGGCGGTCGGAGAGGTTCACGACGCCAAGCGGCTCGGCACCGCGTGGCGCCGGCGCGGTCCACATGATCGGCACGGAGAGCATCGCGCCGCGGCGATAACCCGCTTCCTCGGGACACGGCGACTCTCCCGCCTCGAGCAGCGCGGGATGCTGACTGCGAAAAACCCGTGCGCTGACGCTGCACGGGTCGTCGACGCGGATCGGTGGGACGCTGGTCAGATCCACCCCGAGCGCGGCAACCGCTTGCAACGTGTCTGTCGAACGCTCGTGCACGAGCACTGTCGCCTTGCGCGCGCCGACGGTCTCGGAGACCTCGGTGAGAATCGTCTTCGCCGCTTCGTCGAGCGAGACGGTTCGTCCGAGGATCTCGCTGATCGTGTAGAGGAGATTGATCTCCTCGTAACGCTCGGCGAGCTCGTTCGCCGCGTGCTCGACCTCCAATGCCGATTGCAGATACTGCGTGACGACAGGGAGCAGAAAGCTCATATACGTTCGCAGATCCACACCGCTCGCGGCGCACGGCCCCAGCGCGAGCCAGGCGCGGTGCGGGCCCGCCACGGCGGCGACGATGACGGAACCGCGATCCGTCGACACGTCGACCGGAGTCTCACTTTCCGTCGGAAACTCGGTCAGCTTCGGCGCGCCGGGCGTGCGAGGCTCGGCGATCGGAGAAAGCGCGTCGCCGGCGGACGGCCCGTGTACCCAGAGGGCCGCCTCGCAGCCGGTCGCCTTTCGGAAGGCACTGAGGACTTCCGCGAGGTCGCTCATTCGCGATGCAGAGTCATGCGCACAACGCTGCCGCGCGCCGCTTCGAGCCGCTCGACGCGATCCATGAGCTTTCGCATCAGAAAGAGCCCGCGCCCGTCTTCGCGTCCGAGGTTCTCGGGCGTCGTCGGATCGATCAGCGATGCGTCGAGATCGAAGCCGGGACCTTCGTCGCCCACCTCGACGACCAGACGCTCCGCGCCGACTTCGGCGTGCACGCGCACGTGTTTTCCCGGATCGTCGCCGTTCCCGCGCAGAATCGCGTTGGACAGCGCTTCGGTGAGCGCCACGGGAACGTTGAGCATGAGCTGCCGCTCGCCGTAGGCCATGACGCGACACTCACGGCGAACCAGCTCGACGACTTTTTCGATGTACCGGACGTCGTTCGGGATTTCGACGTCGACGACCCGTACGCGGCCGTCAGGCGAAATCCCGTGGCGTTCAGGTCGTGGCATCCATGAATCCTTGATGGTTCCTCGCTCCGGCGCTTCGCACCTTCGCTCGGAATTCCGCACTTCCGCTCATGAGAGCGGGCACCGGCGGGAAGCGGGTCGAGTCCGCTTTCGCCAGTGCCCGTACCGGATGATTTCCGGGGGCGATGCCAGCATCAAAAGCTTTGCAACGCCCGCTCGCGCGTATCGGCGATTTGGAAAAGCGTGTCGAGCTTCGTCAGCTCGAACAGCGTCTTGAGATCGTCGTTCAAATTGGCGAGGCGGAGCTCTCCGCCCTGCTCGCGGATCTTCTTGGAAAGTGAAACCAGAACGCCGAGACCGGAGCTGTCGATGTACCCCGTCTGCGAAAAATCGATCAAGAATTTCTTTTCCCCGCGCTCGAGCTCATCGAGCACCTTCTGCTTGAGCTCCTGCCGATTGCCGACGATCAGCTGACCTTCTACATCCACCACGACCACCTCCCCTTCCTTCTTCACCGAGAAGCTCATGACGTTCTCTCCTGGCGGTCCTCGTTCGGTGCCGCCGTCGCGTCCATAGACTGGAGCGCGGTGATGGCGGCCACATTGATAATGTCTTCGGCTGTCGCGCCGCGCGAGAGATCACTACACGGCTTGCGGAGCCCCTGCACGATCGGTCCAATCGCTTCTGCACCTGCCAGTCGCTGCACCAGCTTGTAGGCGATGTTGCCGGCGTCCAGCGATGGGAAGACTAACACGTTCGCTCGACCCGCCACGGTGCTATCCGGCGCCTTGCGGGCGGCGACCGCGCTGGCGAGCGCAGCGTCTCCTTGCAATTCTCCGTCCACAGCGAGGTGAGGCGCGCGCCGGCGAACCTCGGCCACGGCGCGGCGGACAAGGTCGACCGACTCGCCGTCGGCGCTCCCCCTCGTGCTGAACGACAGGAATGCCACGATCGGATCGTCACCGACGATCCGCCTCCGGTCCGCGGCCGCGGCCAGCGCAATATCGGCAAGCTGCACGGCGTTGGGATATCGCACGACCGCCGCATCGGTAAACGTCAGCACTTCCGGCGTTGCGCCGCGAAATGGCGGAACGACCATGTAGAAGGAACTGGATACTGTCTGCACACCGGTCGCCGGCCCCACCATCCACAGCGCGGCTCGAAGTACGTCACCCGTGGTATGCACGGCGCCGGCGACGCAACCGTCGGCTTCGCCCGCCGCGACGAGGGCATCGGCGAAGAACAGTGGCGTGTGGAGAAGCGCATTCGCTTCATCTTTTGTGAGGCCCTTTCTTTGCCGCCGCTCGAACAGCGCTTCGGCGGCCGATTCGGTCAGCGGGTCCTCGGCTGGGTCGCGTGTTGCGACGCCAAGCCCGCGCACCGCCGCGAAAGAAGCCGGCGCTCCATGATCGAGAACCACGATCGGCTCGACGATCCGTCGTCGCGCTAGCTCACGCACCGCAGCCCGCGTGCGTTCGTCGGCGCTCTCGGGAAAGACGATGCGACGCACCGACGCGGCCGCACGTGTCTGAAGGCCCGCGAGAAACCTCAACGTGAGTTCGACCGCGCGCGGAGAGCGTCAGCGACCGCCGGGTGGACCAGGTTCGACACGTCGCCGCCGTAGCGCGCGATCTCGCGAACCAGGCTCGCGCTGATGTACGTCGTGTCGAGTGACGGCACCATGAAGACCGTCTCGAGCTTGGGCGAGAGGTGGCGATTCATCAACGCCATCTGATACTCGTACTCGAAGTCGCTCACGGCGCGGAGCCCGCGAATGAGCAGCGTGGCGCCCTCGCGCGCCGCGAAATCCACGAGCAGCCCGCCGAAGCTCTTCACGTCGATACGCGAGTCGCCGCCGACGGCATCGCGAATGAGTCCGACGCGCTCCTCGACGGAGAACAAGGGCTGTTTCGAGGAATTGACCGCGACCGCCACGATCAAACGGTCCACGAACTCGAGGCTGCGCTGGACGAGGTCTTCATGTCCGCGCGTGATCGGGTCGAAGCTGCCGGCGTAGATGGCGATGCGCATGTTGACGCGTTGATCGTGGGAGATCGGCCGACTCACCAGGTCGCCCCTAGTATAGCGACCCCTATTTCGTAGCTCTACGCGTCGAGGCCGAAGAAGGTTATTGCTGCACTACCGTACGCGCGGATGTCGCCCCCGCCGGGGAGCCGCTCCCGCGCGGTGTGCTCGACGCCGAGGATGTGGGCGAACGGCTTCTCGAGCCACGCCTCGGCGACGCGTTCGGCGAGTCCCATCCCGTACGGCGGGTCGGCGAAGGCGACGTCGTACGCGTGGGGTTCGAGCTTCTCGATGAATCGAAGGGCGTCGACGCGGTGGAGCGTGATATTGTCCGCCGCGCTCAACCGATCGGCATTCGTCGAGATCGCCGAGAGGCTCCGCGGTGCAATCTCGACGAAGTCGATCGACTCGGCGCCGCGGGAGAGTGCTTCCAATCCGAGCGCCCCCGAGCCGGCGAAGAGATCCAGCACGCGCGCCCCTGGAAGCCACGAATTCACGATGCTCATCCAAGCCTCGCGAACCCGATCGCCGGTCGGCCGTACACGCTCGTCGGCCGGCGCGTCGATACGACGCCCGCGCCATTTCCCGGCGATGATCCGCACTCAGACCCGGAAGTCGGCCAGCCGGCCCTGCAGCCGCGACTCTCCGTTCCATTCATCCCGCTCGAGCCGATACGCGACATCCACTCGCATCCCGACGTCGAGCTCTTTCGCGCGTGGCCCCATTCCCCACCCGACCATGACGAGTGTACGCTGGTCGTCGGAGAAGGCGACTTTCAACCCGTCCTTGCCCACGACGCGCGGAGGCGACGCGACGACGAGTCCGCGCGACACGAGCAACGGCGATGGATTGCCGATGCCGCACGGCTCGATGTAGCGAAGCAACGTCTCGAGCTCCGAATTCGCCTCCGAGAGCGGAAGCTCGAGATCCACGCGCAGCTCCGGGATGAGATCGTCCTCGGTGAGACGCGACGCCGCGACGGCGTTGAAGCGCGCCGCGAAGTCATCGACGCGATCCCGTGCGATGGTGATCCCCGCCGCCGACCGATGGCCGCCGAACCGCTGCAACAGATCGCGGCATTCCGTGAGCGCTCCGTGCAAGTCGAACACGCTGATCGAGCGCCCCGACCCTTTCCCCAGCTCACCATCCAGCGCGATGAGCATCGTCGGCCGGCCGAATTCTTCGACGATGCGCGATGCCACGATGCCGATCACTCCCGGATGCCATCCGTCGCCGGCCAGCGCGATGCCGAACGTCGCCGGAAGATCCATCTCGAGCACGCGCGCGCGTGCCGTCTCCAGGGTCGCACGATCGATCTCCTGACGACGCGCGTTGAGCTCCTCCAGCTCGCGGGCGATGGGATTCGCCTCCTCGTCCGACGCGGTCATCATCAGCTCGACGCCGCGCATCGCGCTGCCGAGGCGTCCCGCGGCGTTGAGGCGTGGCGCGAGAATGAATCCGACGCGACCCGCGGTGAGCGACTTTCGATCGAGCCCCGCCGCGCGAATCATGGCGCGCACGCCCGGGCGCTCCGGATTGTTGAGGAGCTTGAGTCCGTAGCGAACGAGGACGCGATTCTCGCCGCGGAGCGGCGCCACGTCGGCGATCGTCGCCAGCGCGACGAGGTCGAGCATCGCGTAGACCGCGCCGTCATTGCCGCCGACGGCACGCGTGAGCGCGAGCGCCAGCTTGAACGCTACGCCAACCGCGGCGAGGTCCTTGTCGACCGAGGGACAGTCGGGACGCTTCGGATTGAGAACGGCGTACGCCGGCGGCAGCGGACCGCCGGGCAAGTGATGATCGGTGACGATCACGTCGATGCCCGATGCCTGCAGCTCGGCGATCGGACCGTGCGCGCTCGTGCCGCAGTCGCAGGTGATCACGAGCTTGGCGCCGCACTCCTTCGCCGCGCGAACGCCAGCGTCGCTGAGATCGTAGCCGTCCTGCAGGCGACGCGGGATGAATGGGACGGCATTGCCGCCGAGGGTGCGCAGCGTGCGCGTCGTCAACGTCGTCGAGCAGATGCCATCGACGTCGTAGTCGCCGTGCACGAAG
The DNA here is from genome assembly GCA_035554995.1 of Gemmatimonadaceae bacterium. Classification (GTDB taxonomy): domain Bacteria; phylum Gemmatimonadota; class Gemmatimonadetes; order Gemmatimonadales; family Gemmatimonadaceae; genus JAQBQB01. Next base: position 24,182 of record DATMHK010000078.1, on the reverse strand, counting down.
ATCGTCTGGTTCTCGCGCAGCGCGAAGACGATCCGCGCGACCGCGCGATCGAGATCGGCGAGGCAATTCGGATCATGCAAATGCTCGAGGCGCGGGCGAAGATACGCCTTCGCGTGGTCGGGCTCACCGAAGCCACGACTCGCCAACAATCGGCAGATCGGGCCGGGGAGATGCAGCTCGGCCGCGAGCTGCGCGACCGCGGCCGGACTCGGCTCGCTAGGGAGGATCCATCGGGCGCTCGCCCGAGCGCGAACGGGGGGGGCGGAAGCGGTCACCGCGGAAAGTTATGATCGCGGCGCGCCGCCAACAATCATCAATCCGCCGCGTACAGCATCACGCCGCATCCCTCGCAAATCTCCGTCGCGCCCGTGCCGAGCATTCCGCTGCGACGCTGCAGCGGGATCATCGTGTCGCAATTCCCGCAGCTCGCGCCACGAAGTGGAAAAACCGCATGCACGCGTTTTCGTGATCTGATGCGCTCGTAGCGGGAGAGGAGGCCGCCGGGAACGTCGCGAGCCCGGTCTTGCCGCGCCGCGCGCACCGTGCCGAGCTGCACCTCGATCTCCTGTTGGTCGGCGTTGAGCGATTCGGTTGCGGTGGCCTGGGCCAGCTCCAATTCGCCCGCGATTCGCCGGCAATCCTCGACCTGACGGTTCGCGTCGACCAGTCGCTGCCCGACGGCGGCGAGCTCCCGCTCGCCTTCGTCGATCATTCGCTTTGTCTGCTCGAGCTGCGCGGTGGCGGCCGTGGCCTCGCGCATGGACGTCACCGATGACAGCGTCGCTTCGTTCTTCGCCTGCTGCGCTCGATGCTGCGAGACGCGCGCGGCAATCTCCTGCCGCCTCCGTTCCTCGGCCTCCGCCGCGGCCTCGGCTTTCTTGAGTGCCGCGAGAGCATCGTCGCGCGACTTGGCGAGGGCGTCGAGCCGCGGCTTCAGCGCCGCCAAACGGTGCTCGAGCTGATTGATCGCGACGTCTTCGTCTTGCACGGCGAGCAGGGCCGCAACGTCTGGGTGCACGAAACCTCCAACAGGGTTCAGGGTTGGTTCGAGTTGAACGCCTTCCATCGCGGGCGGCCGAGCGCCCGCAGCTCACCGGCAAGCCGCGTCTTTTCCCGGTTGAGATCGTCCTTTTGTGCATCGTTTGCCAATGGCGCTAACCGGTCGATCTCACCCATTCGGACCGCGATGCCGCGCGCCAGCAGCGAGTTGATGTTCGCGTCGATCGCTTCCTCGATCCGGTCGAACGACACCGGCTCGTCCAACAGCTCCTGCAACACCGCCACACCATCGTCGTCGAGCGTCGCCGCAAGTTCGTCGACCGCCCGATCCGAATCCATCGACAGCTCAGTGAAGATGTCGCGGTACAGCGGATCGGTGAATACGTCCGCTGCGATACGCTCGGCCGTTGCCTCCACGTAACGCCGATACGCGAGGAGGAGTCGAACGAGCTCCCGCTCGGCGCGGACACCGACGGCCCGGCGATCGGCACGCCGTTCGCGACGCCGAACAGCCGGCTCTGGAGCGGCGGGCGGCGCGCCGGTTTCCGCGGGAACCCGGCGCTCACGCGGCGCCACGCTAAGCTCGCGCACGAGCTGATCGCGCGATACGCCCGCGACCTCACTCGTTCGCGAGACATACAGGTCGCGGGTCAGGTGGTCCGCGGTGGCGCGCAAGGTCGGCAGCAGCTTGTCGAGCGCCTGGCGCTTGCGCCGCAGGTCGGCGAACCAACCACCGCGCTCGAGAAGCTGGATCTTGCGGTCATACACGTCGATCGATGCGTCGGCCACCTTCTCGAACGCGTCCGTGCCAAACTTGGCGACGAATGTATCCGGGTCCTCGCCCGACGGCAGCGTGATCACACGCACCGACGAACCGCCCGCGAGCAGAATGTCGCCGGCGCGAAAGGTGGCTTTGAGCCCGGCGCGGTCGCTGTCGTAGAGCAGAAAGACGTTCTTCGTGTACTTGCGAATGAGCGCCGCTTGATCTTCGGTCAGCGCGGTCCCCAGCGGCGCCACGGCTTCGGTGATTCCAGCGAGCATCAATCGGATGACGTCGAAGTACCCTTCCACGATAATCAGGCGGTCGGCCTTCCGAATGGCCTGCTTCGCCCAGTTGAGCCCGTAGAGCAGTTTCCGCTTCGCGAACACCTCCGATTCGGCGGAATTCAGATACTTTGGTTCGCCGTCGCCGAGAACGCGTCCGCCGAAGCCGACCACGTGGCCGGCCCCGTCGAAGATCGGAAACATGAGGCGATGCCGGAACCGGGCGCGCGGCTCGACGCTGCCTTCTCGCGCGACGAGCAGCCCGGCGGCGAGTTGACGATCCGGCGCGAAGCCCAGCGACGCGAGCGAATCGCGTATTGCTTCGCGATCGGCCGGCGCGTACCCGATGCCGAAGCGATCCGCATCTTCGCGTGCGAGGCCACGCGACGTGAGATACTCGCGAGCCGTCTCACCGTCCGGCGACTCCCACAGGCGCCGGCGAAAAAACTCAGCCGCCGCGGCGTTGATCTCCCACAGCGGTTCGCGCGAATCCTTTTCTTCGGTGCGCCGAGCGACCTCGCGGACGTCGACGCCGGCCTTGGCGCCGACGAGCTTGACCGCTTCGACGAAGTCGAGCCCGAGATGCTTCTGAATGAACGTGAACACGTCGCCCGACTCACCGCACACGAAGCATTTGTAACCGCCGCGCAAGGTGACGGAGAAATTGTCGTTCTTGCCGTGATGAAAGGGACACGGCCCGCGGAAGCTGTTGCCGACGCGCTTGAGCTTCACGTACTCGCCGACGATCGAGACGATGTCCGCTTCCTCGCGCACGCGTTCGACGACGTCGTCGGGAATCACGCCAGCTCCGCCACCGTCACGCCGTTACCGCCCTCGTTCCACGCGCCAAGCCGGAACCCTCTCACTCTCGTGTCTTTGCGAAGCATCTCGCCAACGCGGTCGCGCAACGCGCCCGTGCCTTTGCCATGAATGATGCGGAGACTGCGGAGATCGGCGCGCACGGCGGCATCGAGCGCCTGAAGCACCGCCCCTTCCGCTTCGTCCGGCCGCATCCCGCGCAGATCGATCTCCGTCGGAACGTGCACCTCGGGGAGATCTCCTGTCCAGACGATCGCCGTCTCGACGGTGCTTTCCTTGTCGCTCGGGGTCAGCGAACGGCGAGGCACGGTGAGCTTGACCGCGCCCACCGCGACGACCGCGTCGTCGTCGCGCAGCTCCACGACGCGTCCGAGCTTCCCGCCCAGCGTTCCCAACTCGACGGCGGCGCCGACTGCCACGACGCCGTCGCGACGCGGCGCCGGCGTGGCGACTCGGCGTTGCACATTCGCCTCTTCCCGTTCGAGGCGTTCCAATTCGGCGCTCTGCTTTGCGGCCAACTGCTCGGCGTGCTTGCGCGCCTCGCGGGCCGCCTCGTCGGCCGCGTCAGCGCCGGCCTGTTTGAGCTCCTTGATCGTCTTGTCGATTTCGGCGCGCGCGTCGAGCAGGTAACGACGCGCACCGTGCCGGGCGTCGCGTTCAGCGTTGCGCTCGCGCTCCCGGACGTTCCGCTCGCGCTTCGCCAGGTCGGCGATGCGCTGTCGCGCGTCGTCGAGGATGACGTTCGTCTCCTTCTCCCGCTGCGCCAGCTCCTCCTCGCGGCGCTCCAGCCGTTCGACGAGGGCGGCGACGTCGCGCTCGTGCTGCGGCAGGCGCTCCTCGGCGCGAACGACGACGTCCTCGGGGAGCCGGAGACGGCGCGCGATCGAGATTCCGTACGAGCGGCCCGGAATGCCCTTGATGAGCCGGTAGGTCGGCGCGAGCGCCACGGCGTCGAACTGAAGCGAGGCGTTCACGACGCCCGAGACCTGGCCGGCCAGCTGCTTGAGCTCACCGAGGTGGGTGGTGGCGAGCGTCATCGTCGAACGGTGTGTCAGCGTCTCGAGGATCGCCCAGCCGAGCGCCGCCCCTTCCACCGGGTCCGTGCCCGACCCCAGCTCGTCGACCATGACGAGCGAGTCGGGCGTGGCGAGACGAAGAATCTCGCCGAGATTCTTGAGGTGCGCGCTGAACGTCGACAGGCTCGCTTCGATGGACTGCTCGTCTCCGATGTCGGCGAAGGCGTCGTCGTAGATGGGGATGCGACTCTCGGGACCGACCGTCGGCGGAATCCCGCTTTGCGCGAGCGCGGACAGCAATCCCACCGCCTTGAGCAAAACGGTCTTGCCGCCGGTGTTCGGTCCCGAGACGAGGAGCGTTCGCTCTTCCGCCGCCATCGTCAGATCGAACGGCACGACGTCGGCGCCCTGCGCGAGCAGGAGCGGGTGACGGCCATTCCGGATCTCGAAACCCTCACGCGCAGAAACGAGCGCGCACGGCGAACACGCGTACGACTCGGCAAAGCGCGCGCGCGCGTACAGGGTGTCGAGCACCACCAGGACGTCGAGCGACGCACCGAGCGCCTCGCGTTGCGGGCGGAGTGTGTCCGTCAGCTCGCGCAGGATGCGCTCGACTTCTTCGATCTCCTCCGACTCGAGCTCGCGAATACGATTCCCGAATGCCACCGCGGCGGGCGGCTCGACGAAGAGGGTGCCGCCCGTAGCAGATGTGTCGTGCACGATACCGCCGGCAGTGACCTGTCCACCGCGCCGCACGGGGATGACGTATCGCCCATTCCGCATCGTGACGGACATGTCGGCGACGCGATGGTGCGGCTCGAGTCGCTCGATCTCGCGCTCGAGAATGCGAATCAGGTCGGCGTGAGCGGCGCGCAGCTCACGCCGAATGCGGCGCAGCGCGGGCGACGCCTCGTCCTTCACCGTCCCGTCGTCGAGCAACGCCTTGCCGATCGTTTCCTCGAGCGACGGCAAGGCGATCAGTTGCGAGAGGAGCGGATCGAGCAAGGCGCGAATCGCCGCGGCACGGCGCGGGTCGCGGAGGCGCGTTTGCGTTTCGCGCGACGACCGAAGCAGTGTCTGCCCGGCGATCAGCTCCGCGCCCGTCCACATACTGCCCTGCACACGAAGCCGGTTGATCGGACCAGCGAGATCAGGGATCGGGCCGGGGTGCCATGGATTCTCGTCGCGAACCACCGCGCGCATCGCGGCAACGACCGAATGCTCGTGATCGAGCCACGTTCTGTCCGTGGTCGGCAGGACCGCACGCATCCGCGCCGCGCCAAGATCGGACGTGGCAAAGCCGGCCACGACATCGAGGACGCGCGGAAACTCGAGGACGGAAAGGGCGTGGGAGTTCACGGTCTCTCAAAATGATACAACCCGGAAAGCGAAGGGGGTCCGCTCTCCGGGTTGTCGATCAGTTGCGTACCGCCGTTCAGACCCGCTTGGCCAGCTCGTCGCGAACGACTGCGTTGATCGTGCCGCCCTCCGCACGTCCCTTGAAACGCGGCATGACCTTGCCCATGACGGCACCGACGTTCGTGGCGCCCTCGTTGATCGCGGCTTGAACGGCCTCGCGGATCTCGTCCTCGCCCACCGAAGCCGGCAGATACTTGCCGAGTGCTTCCACTTCGGCGCGCTCGGTCGCGGCGAGATCGGCACGGCCGCCCTTGTCGTACATCTCGATCGACTCGCGGCGTTTCTTGATCCCGCGACGCAGGACCTCGGTGACGTCGTCGTCGGTGAGGTCGCGCTTCAGCTCGATCTCACGATTCCGGATGTCTGCGAGCATGGTTCCCAGGAGAAGCACCAGCGGCTTGTCCTGGGATTTGCGGGCGGCGTTCAGATCTTCCTGAAGCCGCGCGGCCAACGGCGCCATTACCCGTGACGGGTGCGACGATTCTTCCGAATCGCGGCGTTCAACTTCCGCTTGCGACGCTCGCTCGGCTTCTCGTAGTGGCGGTGCTTGCGCAGATCCGAGAGGATCCCCGCTTTCTCGCACTTCTTCTTGAAGCGCTTGAGGGCGCGCTCAAAGTTCTCATCGTCGTGGATGATGACTTCCGACAAACTGACTCTCCCCCCTTCGCGGCGTTTGTGCGCCAGATAAGTGTATTGAGCCATTTAACTTATCGGTCCGCGGGAGGGACTGTCAACTGGGCATCGGCGGTGGGCGGTGGGCGGTCGGCGGTGGCACAACGGCGCAGTCGCTTGATAGACGGCGGTCGTTTTGCATCGCCCATCGCCCATCGCCCATCGCCCAGTCGGGCTAGCCTGGCGGCCAGCGCATGTCTCGGCCGCCGATCAGATGCAAATGGATGTGGAAGACGGTCTGGCCGGCATCGGCGTTGGTGTTCACCACCGTTCGATAACCTGAGTCGGCAATCCCCTCCGACTTGGCGATCTGGGCTGCGGCGAGCGAAAGGTGGCCCAGCATCGTCGGATCCTTGGCATCGTTGAGCGACGCTACGTGGTCGCGCGGAACGATGACGACGTGCACCGGCGCCTGCGGATTGATGTCGCGAAAGGCCACGACATGCTCGTTCTCCAGCACGAGCTTGGCCGGGATCTCGTGCGCTATGATCCGGCAGAAGAGGCAGTCACTGGCCACGGGGCGACGCTCCGAGTGAGGGTTGGCTGGCATGAACGGCACGAGCCACGGCAACAGCGGCCGTGGCGGCGGTCTCGAAGCGCAGTGTCGAGGAGCCCAGACTAGCGGGCCGCCAGCCGTCCGTGATGAGACGCGTGAGCTCGTCGCTCTCGATACCGCCCTCTGGCCCGACGAGAATGGCGACGGACGAGTCCCGCGCCGACAACAGGTCGACGATCGGCTCGCCGGCGGCATCCAAAACCAACTTGGTCGCCCCAACGGCGTCGATGTTCGCGGGCGTCGCGTCCGGCAGAAGCCGGGGCAGCCAAGCCCCAACGGATTGCTCGAGCGCGCTGATCATCCTCGCACGCAACTTTTCGGCGAACGCGGGTCCTTCACCGCGCGGAGAGACGCTCGCCGAACGACGAAAGCGAACGCTTTGCCACGAGGTGACGCAGAGCTCGGTCGCCTTCTCCGCCGCCCACAGCATGCGATCGCGGTCGGCAACCGGCGCGCACAGATGAAGCTCCGCCGGCGCCGAAATCCGTTCCACGCGATCGATCCGGACTTCCATCTCACGTTTGCCGAGACGAGCCACTCGACCACTTCCAATGGACCCGGCTCCGTTCGTGACGGTGACCAGGTCGTCAGCGTTGATTCGCCGAACGTTGGCGTGGTGCGCCACCCGATCGCCGAGCGCGATCAGCGCGCCCGGCTCGAGTAGCTGATCGGCATAGAAGCAGACTATTGCGGGGCGATCGTCGCGCTCCACCAGACGTCCTCGCTGTCCTCGTCCACGACGCGCCATTCACTCGACACGGCGGAGAGCATTGCGTCGCGCTCCGTCGACAAGATCCCGCTCAATATCGCATGCCCATTGGTCGCGATCGCGGCGCGCATGGCCGGTAAGAGCTCGAGAAGGACCGAAGAGATGATGTTCGCCGTGATGACATCGACCGGTGCGACGAGTGGCAACAGCGTCGCGGCGTCGCCCTCGATCACCCTGACTCGATCTTCGACGGCGTTTCTCGCGACGTTTTCCGTGGCGTTGCCGATCGCGTCCGGATCGAGCTCGATCGCCGCGACGCGCGAGGCGCCGAGTTTGGCGGCGGCGATCGCGAGCACGGCACTGCCGGCTCCGAGATCGGCGACGACATCTCCCGTTCGAACGATTTTCTGCAACAGACGAATTACACCGCGCGTCGTGGCGTGGTCGCCCGTGCCGAACGCCATGCCGGGATCGATGACGATGGTCCGACGCGGGTCGAGCTCGCCGGCACGCCAGGGCGGTGCGACGGTCAGCCCGCCGAGCTCCTGAACTCCGAGCGACTGCTTCCACTGTTCGGACCAATCGACGTCCGGCGTCGGCTCCGTTTCGACGCGAACATCCGAGCCGAGCGCGATCATCGCGCACACGACGTCGTCGGCGACAGCTTGCCCGTGCACGTGCGTCACGAACGAATCGACGAGCTCCTGAATGCTCTGGGCGCCGGCGGCGAACAGCGCGGGAGGAACGTCGTCACGGTGCGAGCCGGGGAACACGCGGACAGTGACCCACTCGCTCGGCCCGGTCACGCGCCCAGCGCTTCCTTCATCTTGGCCCAGAATCCACCGCCAGCTCCCTTGCCGCGGCCGTCGGCGGGGACTCCCGGCTGAAGCTCGGCGAGGCGGGCCAGGAGTTGACGCTCTTCGTCCGTCACGCGCTCGGGAGTCCAGAGCTGCACGCGAACGTGCAGATCGCCGGTGCCGTTGGCGTTGACGCGCGGCAGGCCGCGGCCGCGCAAGTGGAAAACGTGGCCGCTTTGCGTTCCGGGAGGAACGGAGAGCGGCACGTGACTCGTCACCGTCGGCACGCTGACCTCGGAGCCGAGGACGAGCTGCGGATAGGTCACGAGGACTTCGGTGTAGAGATCCTCACCGTCACGCTCGAAGCGAGGATCTTCAGCAACCTCGAACAACACATGGACGTCACCGCGCGGTCCGCCGCGGGCGCCGGCGTTGCCGACGCCGCGCAGCGTCATGTATTGGCCCGTCGCCACGCCGGCGGGGATTTGCACGGTGATCTCGCGCTCGCCCCGTATCCGTCCTTCGCCGCGGCAGTTCTTGCACGCCGTCTCCACGATGCGCCCTTCGCCGTGGCATGTCGGGCACGGCACCACGGTAACGAACTGTCCGAAGAACGATCGCTGAGCGCGGCGGACTTCACCCTGACCGCCGCACGTCTGACAGCGCTGCTGCTTGGTCCCGGGCTCGGCGCCGGAGCCTTCGCAATGCCCGCACGGTTCCAGAAGCTTAATGACGATTTTCTTATCGACGCCGCTGGCGACCTCCGCGAGCGTGAGGGCCACGGTCACCTTGACGTCGGCGCCGCCGCGAGAGCCACCGCCGGAACGGCCGCCGAAGAGCTCATCGAGCCCGCCGAAGCCGCCGAAGTCGCGCATGAAGATGCCGAGCGCCTCGGAGAGATCGACGTGGTGGAATCCACCGCCACCACCGCCGCGTAGTCCGGCTTCACCGTATCGGTCGTACACGGCGCGCTTCTGAGGATCGCGCAACACATCGTACGCTTCGGTGATCGACTTGAACCGCTCTTCGGCGTCCTTCGCGCCATTGTTGCGGTCCGGATGATACTTCATCGCCAGCTTGCGATATGCCTTCTTGATGTCGTCGTCGGAGGCCGTTCGCTCGACCTCGAGCACAGAATAGAAGTCCGCCATGTTTTCGCTCAGTCGAGAAGGTCGCTGAGCAGCCGCGACGTGTGGCCCACCAGCGAGATCACTTTGTCATACGGCATTCGCGTCGGTCCAATGACGCCGATCACGCCCGCCAGGGCACCGACCTGATATTCAGCGGTCACGAGAGTGAAATCTTCCAGGCGTGGGTCATCGTGCTCCGCTCCGATGGTAATCGAAATGCCCGGCGCCTGAATGCGACGCCGGATCGCCGCACCCAACGCATCCGGCGTTTCGGTGAGGGCCAGGAGCCGACGTAGCCGGTCGGCCGCCGAAAATTCGGGCTGCTCGGCGAGGACCGACGTCGTCCCGAGAACGACTTGCTGGCCATCGCTGGCGGGGAGGGCCGCGTCAAACAGCTGATCGCCTTCCTGCACGAAGATGTTCAGGAGCTCCGCGGCGCTCGCATCGGCGCTGGCATCCCTCAGTCTCGCCGACAGGGACGTCCGAATCTGTCCGATCGTCAGACCGCCCAGTCGCTCGTTGAGCACCGCGGTCACCGATCCCAACGCACTGTCGGCGATGTCCCCCGCCACCTCGACGAACACCGTCCGAACCACGCCGCCCTCGAGCGTCAGTACCATCAACAGACGCTGGGACGAGACCCGTACGAGCTCGAGTCGGCGCAGAACAGCGCGGTCCAACCTCGGCCCGATCGCGACGCCGAGCTCCTGCGTCAGCAAGCCAAGCGTCTGCGCGGCGCGACGAAGAATGCTCTCGATCGGGGACGAGCTGTTTCCGTGCCCCCCTCCCAGCCCTTCGCTCAATCGCACGGTATCCACCGCCGGCAGCGGCGGGCGCGTCAGGAGCGAATCCACGTACGCGCGATACGCCTTGTCGGTTGGCACGCGCCCAGCCGACGTGTGCGGGTGAAAGAGGAAGCCTTTCGCCTCCAGGTCACTCATCGTATTGCGGATGGTGGCCGGGGAGACCCCCAAGCCGAAACGCCGAGACAGCGTTCGGGAACCGGCCGGCTCGGCAGTTTCGACGTAGCTTCGAATCACCGCCTCCAATACGCGGCGCTCGCGCCTGTTGAGCTCCTCAGGTGGCATAAGTTCAAAGCTAGTAACGACTTCGGAAGAGTGTCAAGTCAGCGGCGAGCGCATCGAGCCGAAGCCACCCGCTCGCCGTCAGCCGAACACGCGGCTCGTCGTCGATTGTCGCCCAGCCGGCCTCCGCCCAAATCGAAATACGAGCCAGTTCCTCGTCCGAGACAGAGAGACCGTCCATCGTGCGAAGGCCGAGATACACTCCTTCGGCAATGCGGTTCTCGTCAGAAAGCACCTCCTTACCGGCGACGGGATCGCTGCGGTCGCGCAATGCGGTGAGCCAATCGCCGTACGGCGCGAGGTTCCATCGGCGCGTTTGACCGTCGAACTCATGCGCCGACGGGCCAAGGCCGGCGTAGTGACAACCGCTCCAATACGCCGAATTGTGCCGCGACCGTTTTCCGGGACGCGCGAAGTTCGAAACCTCATAGTGCTCGAACCCGGCGGCGCCGAGCGCGTCGTGCGCATGCAGAAACTCGTGCTCATAAGTCTCTTCCGCCGACTCAGCCAGCTCGCCGCGGGTTCGGCGACGACCGAGGACTGTGTGCGGCTCGACGGTCAGGCCGTACAACGAGATGTGCGACGGTTGGAGGTCGAGCGCCCGCGCCACATCGCGCTCCCAGGAACCTGGTGCTCGCTGCGGAACCGCAAATATCAAATCGAGCGAGATGTTGTCGATCCCGTGAGCGCGCGCCACGTCGACGGCGCGCGCGATCGCGGCCGCGTCGTGCGTCCGGTGCATCCACGCCAGGATGTCGTCGTCGAACGACTGGCCGCCGAGCGAGAGCCGGTTGATCCCGGCGTCGCGCCAGGCGCGAACGCTACTGTCCGAGACGTCTTCCGGGTTCGCCTCGATCGTCACCTCGGCGTCCGCAGACAGCGACAAATGGCGGCAAGCTGTTTCGAGCAAGCGCGCCATGCCCTCGCCGCCAAGACGCGACGGTGTTCCGCCGCCGAAATAGAGCGTACTGGTTTCGCCATGCTGCCCCGCGGGGAATCGCAGATCGAGCTCGCTTGCGACGCCCGCGATGTACTCGTCCACGGGTACAATACGCCGCACCGCGATCGAAAAATCGCAGTACACGCATCGGCGCGCGCAGAACGGTACGTGGACGTAGACGTGGGCGGGGGGCACGCCGAAGTATAGGCGCGCTCACGGCGTCAGAAGCGCCGAATCTCCCCGGTGAGCGCGCACTCGATCACTCCGCGCAGCTCGAGCGTGGTCACGGTGCTCATGCACTGGGTAACGGGAAGCCCGGTGCGAGTGCAAAGCTCGTCCATAGTCGCGCCGCCCTCGTCCAGCGCGCGCCAGATTCGGATCTCGCTGTCGTTCTCCAGACGAGGCGCGCTGGGAACGGGTGGTGGTGCGAGACCAACGAGCATGAGTGCGTCGGCCACCGCGACGATCGGATGCGCGCCGTCGCGCAGGTATGCGTTGGAGCCTTGGCTCTGTGGCGAGTCGATCGGACCCGGGACGACGCCGACGTTGCGACCGAGCTCTATGGCCCGATCGGCGGTGATCAGCGCGCCACTTTTGAACGGCGCCTCGATCACGATCGTCGCCGTCGCGAGCGCGGCGATGATGCGATTGCGTTCGGGGAACGAACCACCGTGGGAGTGCGCCCCCGGTGGGAGCTCGGAGAGGATCGCACCGCGCGACGCGATCTCCGCGTGAAGCGCGACATGCGCGCGCGGATACGCGATATCCGCCCCGGTTCCGAGCACCGCGACCGTGGCGCCGTCCGCATCCAACGCGGCGCGATGCGCAACGGCGTCGATCCCCAGCGCCATCCCGCTGACGACGGTCGCCCCTGCTCGCGCCAAAGCGCCCGCGACCTCCGTCGTCATTCGCCTGCCGTAATTCGTTGCACGCCGTGTCCCGACGACAGCGACGACGACGCGATTCAACAGATCGAGATCGCCGTGCCACCAAAGCCGCTCGGGCGGACGGGGCAGATCGAGCAGCCGCGCCGGATAGTATTCGTCGCCGATTTCGACGATCCGCAGCGGCAAGCGCGAGGAGTCAGGGGAGCGTGACAGAGTCGTCTCGCTTGACCGTCGCCTTTTTGAACTGCAACAGGCGCGACCACCACGCGGCGATCATCGGCTCGAGGCCCGTTCGGCCGGCGGCGCTGATTGCAAAAACACCGAACGCGTCGCCGGCATCGATTGGCGGCGCCGGTTCGTCGCCGAGGAGATCCATTTTCGTGAAAACGACGCAGTGCGGTTTTTGCGCCAATTCGAGTGAGTACGCTTCGACCTCGGCGCGCAACTGATCGTATTCGGCCTGCCAGTCCATTGAATCAACAGGAATCAGAAAAGCGAGAAGACGTGTGCGCTCGATGTGCCGGAGAAATTGCAGGCCGAGGCCTCGCCCTTCGTGCGCCCCTTCGATGATTCCCGGAATGTCGGCGACGACGAACGTTCGGCTATCGGAGAGCTGGACGACGCCGAGGTTCGGGCTCAGCGTCGTGAACGGATAGTCCGCGATCTTGGGACGCGCGGCGGAAACGACCGAGAGCAACGTGGACTTCCCCGCGTTCGGTTGACCGACGAGGCCGACGTCGGCGATGAGCTTGAGCTCGAGCTCGAGGTTGCGGCTCTCGCCGTCTTCGCCCGGCTGGAACTCGCGCGGCGACTGGTGGGTCGCGGTGACGAAATAGCTGTTTCCCTTCCCGCCCCTGCCACCGCGCGCCACGACGACGCGTTCGCCGTCCTCGACGATCTCGCCGATCAGCTCCGACGTTTCGAGATCTCGAATAATGGTGCCGACCGGCACCGGGAGTACGACGTCACCGCCCGACCTGCCGGTCTTGTTGCTCCCCGAGCCATGCTCACCGCTCGGCGCCGACCACGCATCCCGGTAGGTATAGTCGAGCAGCGTCGAGAGGTTGGAATCGCCGGCAATGACGATGTCGCCGCCACGCCCGCCTTCACCGCCGTCGGGACCACCCATCGGCACGAACTTCTCCCGGCGGAACGAGACGATGCCCGAACCGCCGTCACCCGCCTTGACCCGCACGACCACCCGATCGATGAACACTGAGGCTATTTCCCTTGAATCCGCGACCAGAGCAAATGGACGGCGCGCGCATGATCGCGGTCCAGCAGGTCCTCGATCGCGTCGAGCGCCCCGCTCACCGCGGCCGGCGCCGCGCCGGCGTTGAGCGCGCCATGAAGATGTGAGTGCAACTGACGGTCCTGGCTCGACACAGCGCACGCCGCGACGATGCACAGCTCGCGTCGCGCGAGGTCGAGCCCGGGCCGAGAGAGAACCTTGCCGTAGCCGTCCACGATCATCCAGTCGTCGAGATCTGGATGGAGCCGGCGGATGTTGCCGCGAAGCCGTTCGTACATCTCGCCGTACACGATGGCGCACGTTGCTTCTCCTCGCGCCCGCCAATTTTCTCCGGCTGTCGTGCCAGCGGACGCGGGCTCCGGTTGCCACCGCCGCCACTCCCGCATCGCGTTGAGCGCCCGGGGAAAGCCGGCAAACAGGTGAGACTGAAGGATCAATTCCTCTACCCACACTGCCGGAACATCAGCGAGCGTAGCGAACGCGTCACGGATCGCTGGCTCGGTGCCGGCGGAGACGATCGCCGACAGGCGTACGAGCGTCCGCGTTGGCGGGTCGAGGTGGAGCAAGATGTGTGGAACCGGTCCGGCGGCCGTCATCACTTCATTGCGAGGTGACACGAAGTACGGCCGCGCCGATCACGCGACGAGCCGGATCTCGCCGACCACTTCGCCGCGGGTGTTGCGAACCGGACGCCGCAGGAAGTCGTCGAGTCGGGGTGAGAGCGCGGCGGGAAGCACGTCGAACGCCTGCAGCACGCGAATCACGGCCGGAAACTGCGCGCGTTGGGCGCCGTCGTCGACCTTGACCGCGATCCCGAGCCCCTGCTCGGGAACGGCGACGCAGTGCACACCCTCGGCGCCGATCTTCGCGACGGCGCGGCCGTCTGTCTCTTCGATGAGGATCGAGTCGAATCGATCCGTGCCGCCGATGAGAAACGGTCTCGTACGCATGGCGTTGAGCACGCGCGGCGCCGCGTCGTCCGTATCGCCGCGGGCGAAACGCGACCAGGCGCGTGCCATGTTCTCGAGTGGAAGCGCGAACGCGACGACGCCGCATCCGTCCACCGCCTGCCCGATCGACCCCTCGTCGAGGTCGGCCCACGTCGCGACGCTCTTCAGGCAGCAGCGCTGGACCTGGTGATCTCGTCGCTCGTAACCGTAGCTGGGCCAACCCGCCGCCTGCGCGCGCGCCAGCATCGCGGCGTGCTTGCCGGAGCAGTTGTTGTGGAGTCGCGTGAGCCGCGCTCCGGACTCACGCAGCACCTTCATGCCGCGCGCCGACAAGGGGTCGTGAGGCCCGCACGCTAAATCGCCTTCCTCGAGACCAATGTCTCGCAGCATGGCGCCGGCGATCGCGACGTGTTCCGGCTCACCGCCGTGCGACGCGCAGGAAAGGGCGAGTTGGTCGTCGCCCCAGTGCAGGTCGTCGAATGCCCCAGAGTGGAGGAAGGGCAGAACCTGGAACGGCTTGGCGCACGATCGCCAGGATGTCACGAGTCGCGGATCACCCGACACGGCAATGAGCGCGTCGTCCGCGCCGACGATTGCAGCGTGCACCCGATGTCGCGACTCGATCTCGTCACCACGCGTGGCGACGACGTCCAGCTCGATCGTTTTCATGCGTTAGCGCCCGCGGTGTCCACGCTCCACGAAGTCGGTGGTGGCGTGGTCCAACGCCCGAAAGCTAATCGGGCTCGGGGCCGGTCAGCGCTACTTACAGCGGAACACGCAGATGAGACCCTTCGTGTAGCGCCGCGGATCCTTTCGGACGTCGTCGAGGATCGCCCCGAGATCCGTCGTCAACTTATTCAGCCGGTCGTAGAGGGCTGGATCGCTCATGAAGCGCGACAGCGGTCCCTGGCCGTTCGTCAGCACCTTCATGAGCGAATCGCCCGCTTGAGCCATCCCCACGAAATGGACGTACAGCGAGTCGTCGCGCAGCAAGCGACCGATCGTTCCGTCCTTGTTGTTCAGCGCGAGAACGAGAGAATCGGCCGACCCGATGAGCGTAACGAAGCGGTTGTACAGCGTGGGATCGTCGAGCAGATGCGCGACCGTGCCATTCGGATTCTCGAACTTCGTGAGCATCTGATTGGCGCGGGCCATCGTGCCAACGAATTGGTCGTACAACGCGCGATTGGTCACGAGCTGGCCCACAGTGCCTTCGCCGGCGAGGATGCCGCCCGTCAACTTTCGCAGGTCATGGGTGAGGTCGACCATGTCGTTGACCGCGCCGGCCGCCTGCGCCAACACAGCCTCGTAGTCGAGTGAGGGCGCGACGGCGATTGTGTCGCCCTCGCGCAGGACGCCGTAGCGCGGCGTGCCGATCGAGATGTCGATCACCTTGTCGCCGAGCAAACCGAGCGTGCGCACCTTCGCCTTGGAGTCGGCCCGGATCTGGTCGCGCAGCGACGCGTCAATGCCGAGTCGAAGACGCAGATTGCGCGTCGTGTCGTTGTCCACCGGCAGGAACTCGATCGACTTGATCGTCCCGGCGAATTGCCCGGCGACGAGCACCGTTCCACCAGTCATCAGCCCATTCGCGTTGGCGAGATACGCCGTCAACTCGTAGCGCCGGTGAAAGAGGTTCGCGGTTTGCCCCAGCTTGTAGACCGCGACGCCGAGCACACCGAGCGCGGCAAGAATGACAACCCCGACCTTGAGCTGTTCCCACGTGATGACCGACGATCGCTTCATGCCGAGGCCCCACCCAGAAAGTCATTGATGTAACGGTTGTCGCTTCCCGTCATCTCCTCCGGCGTGCCGAAGAACGTGATGTGATGGTCGTAGAGCAACGCGACCTTGCTCGCCATGCGAAATACGGAGCGGATGTCGTGCGAGACGACGACGCTCGTCACATTGAGCTCGTGTTGCAGCTTCAGGATGAGCTTCGTGATCGTCGCCGTCGTCAGCGGATCGAGCCCGGACGTCGGCTCGTCGTAGAGCATGATCTCCGGGTTGTTCGCCATGCCGCGCGCGATGCCGACGCGCTTCCGCATGCCGCCCGACAGCTCGGCGGGAAACTGCTCCATGACCTGGTCGGCATCGAGATCCACGAACTCGAGCTTCTCGCGAACGCGCGTCTCGATCTCGTCGTCGTCCATCTGCGTGTGCTCACGCAACGGGTAGGCGACGTTCTCGAACACACTCATCGAGTCGAAGAGGGCGGCGCCCTGAAAGACCATTCCCATTTTCTGCCGCACCAGGAGCGCCTCGTCGAACGTGAGCGATGTGATGTCTTCGCCGTCGATGCGGACCTGTCCGCGATCGGGCACGAGCAGCCGCAGAATGAGCTTGAGGATCGTGGACTTTCCCGTACCCGATTCGCCGACGATGGCGACCGTTTCGCCGTCGAGTGCATGGAACGACACGTCCTCGAGCACCGGCGTATCGAACGCGAGCGAGACATTATCCACTTCGACAACCGCGCGCGGCGCCGCCGGCTCGCGGGTCTGACGCGGCGTTTCCGGCGCCGGGGTGTCGCCGGCGAGCTCGCGACGAATCGCGGCCCGAACCGACCGGCCCTGATCGGAGCTCCGGCGCGTCGGTTCATCGGCCATAAGTCAACACCGACAACAGGATTTGCGTGATGAAGTAGTCGACAATCAGAATCAGGATGCTCGACGTCACGACCGTACGCGTCGTCGCCTGCCCCACGCCCTCGGTGCCGCCCGTCGTACCCAGGCCGAAGTAGCACGCCGTGATCGAGATGAGCGCGCCGAAGACGAACGGCTTCGAGAGCCCTTGCACGAAATCGTTCGGAATGACGCGGAGCGCGAATCCGTCCGCCGCGATCTGCGTCCATACCGTCCGCCAGTATTGCGTCGTCGGCACGCCGACGACGAACGACGCGATGATGTTGCCGCCGATGATCCCGATGAAGTCATTGATGATCGTCAGCACGGGAAGCATCACCAGTGCCGCCAGGACGCGCGGCGTGACGAGCTTCTTGATCGGGTCCGTGCCGAGCGTATTGAGCGCGTCGATCTGTTCCGTCACGCGCATCGATCCGAGTTGCGCCGCGATCCCCGATCCGACGCGGCCCGCGACCATCAGGCCGGCGAGCACCGGTCCCAGCTCCCGGATCATCGACGCCGAGACCAGGTTGCCGATGTAGATGGTCGCGCCAAAGGTCTTGAGCTGAACAGACGATTGGAGCGCCAGCACCATGCCCGTGAACATCCCGGTGAGCAGGACGATGCCGAGCGACTTGACTCCGATCTCGTCCATCTGCTGCACGACGTCCTGCGCATAGAACGGACGTGCGAAAATGAACCGGAGTGATTTCCCGGCGAGGACGAAGTATTCCTGAAGTGTCAGGACTCTCGACTTGGCGGCGTCGTTGAGCCGTATGAGGAGTTCGGGCAAGCGAGTGCGGTCGAGGGTCTTTCAACCGCCCGGGGGACGGCCACGCGGCGGCGGTCGAGTCCGGAAGGGGCAAAGCTTGTGCCGAAGGCTGCCGTTGCTAGGTTCACCGCCCATGCCCCAGTCCGTTTCGCGAGACCGGATCGCGACGTTGCTCGAGGAGGCGTCCAAGCGCCGGGTGGCGGTCGTCGGTGACGCCATGCTCGACATGTATCTACATGGCGACGTCGACCGTATCTCGCCCGAGGCCCCAGTGCCGGTCGTTCGCGTTCGCGAGCGGCGCCACGCGCTCGGCGGCGCGGGGAACGTCGCGCAAAACGTTCGGGCGGTCGGCGCCCATTGCCGCCTCGTCGCCGCGATCGGCGACGACCTCGGCGGCACGCGCCTTCGGTCGATGCTCGCCGAGATCGATGCGTCGGTCGAATCACTCGTCACCGTGGATCGCCCAACGACGACCAAGACGCGCATCGTCGCCCGGTCGCAGCAAGTGGTCCGCGTGGATGAAGAGGAGGACGCGGACCTCGATGGAAGCGAAGTGGAGCGCTTACTGGAGGCGGTGGCGCAAGCCGTCAGCAGCGCGGACGCCCTCGTTCTCGAGGACTACAACAAGGGCGTTCTTGTTCCGCGCGTGATCGAATCGGCGATCGAGGCCGCGCGTGCCAAGGGAATCCCAATCGTCGTCGATCCGAAGTACCGCAACTTCTTCCTGTATCGCGGAGCCACGATCTTCAAGCCGAATCGGCGCGAGCTCGAAGCCGCGTTGGGCGCGGCCGTGGACCTCGAGCATCCGAAGGCGCTGCCCGCGACGTTCGAGCGACTCGGCGTCGACAATCTTTTGCTCACCCTCGGCGAGCGCGGGATGATGCTCATTTCGTCCCACGGCGAGATCATGCAGGTGCCGACGGCGGCGCGAGAGGTGTACGACGTCGTCGGTGCCGGTGACACGGTGACGGCCTACCTCGCGGTGATCCTCGCATCGGGTGGCTCGACTGCCGAAGCCGCGGTCATCGCGAACTACGCGGCGGGGGTCGAAGTCGGGAAGCTCGGCGCGGCAACGGTGTCGCCGCAGGAAGTGCTCGACGCGTTCGACGCGGCCGCGGCAGAGGCGATTGATGCCGGCGCGCGCTGACTTGCGCGGCCGGGCTTAGCTTCCTATCTACGCAGTGCGGGCCCGTAGCTCAGTCGGTTAGAGCAGTGGACTCATAATCCATCGGTCGCAGGTTCGAGCCCTGCCGGGCCCATCGCCGTTTTCGCACCACCGCCCATCGATTAGGTTTCGCCCTTCGGGTCGCGTAGCTCAGCTGGTTAGAGCGCCGGTCTCACATACCGGAGGTCCGGGGTTCGAGTCCCTGCGCGACCATTGAACTGCCGAGCCGCCGAGGCGCCGAGCAGCAAGGAAAAAGCCCCGCTTAGCGCGGGGCTTTTCCGTTTCGGACGTCGGCTCCGGCGCGACGCAAGCGGCCGGCGAGCGCTTCGTCGACCCGTGCCTGGACGAGGAGATGTTCCCCGTCCATGCGCTGATCAATCACTTCGCCTTCGCGGTGGATCGAAGCGAGAAGCTTCCCGTCCGACGGCGACATCCGGATCTCCGTCACCGGACGGCGCGTCCGGCTGGCTGCAGTCAACGCGCGACGCAGCGGCTCGAGCCCACCCTCAGTCACGGTCGACACGAATACCGACGACGGCACCAGCGCGGCGATCCGTTCCTGCATGGCCAGCAGCGTGTCGTGATCGAGCAAGTCGGTCTTGTTGAAGACGAGGAGCTTCGGCCGGTCGCCCACCTCGAGCTCGTCGAGCACCTGATCGACGACGACGCGCTGCTCTTCCCACGTCGGACTGCTCGCGTCGATCACGTGGAGCAGGAGATCCGCCTCGCGTGTCTCCTCGAGCGTCGCGCGAAACGACGCGACGAGATGGTGCGGGAGCTTGCGAATGAACCCGACGGTGTCCGTGAGCAGCACGTGCGCGTGATCGCCGAGGTCGACGTCGCGCGTCAACGGGTCCAGCGTCGCGAACAGGCGATCTTCGACGAGCACCTCGCGCGCGCCGGACAGCGCACGAAGAATCGACGACTTGCCGGCGTTGGTGTAGCCGACGAGCGATGCCTTGAACTCGTTGGCCCGCGATTGCCGTTGAATGGCGCGGCCGCGCTGCACGTCCTGCAGCCGCTCGCGGAGAATCTTGATGCGATGGTTGATCAGCCGGCGGTCGGTCTCGAGCTGCGTTTCACCGGGGCCGCGCATGCCGATACCGCCGCGGAACTTCTCGAGGTGAGTCCACATGCGCGTGAGGCGCGGCAACATGTACTCGAGCTGCGCCAGCTCCACCTGCATCTTGGCTTCGCTCGTTCGGGCGCGCGTCGCGAAGATGTCGAGGATGAGCTCCGCGCGGTCCATCACGCGGCGCCCGATCGCGTCTTCGATGTTCTTGCCCTGGCTCGGCGAGAGCTCGTCGTCGAAGATGACGAGCGTCGCGCCGGCGTCGCCGACGCGATCGCGAAGCTCATCGATCTTGCCGCTGCCGAGATAGGTCCCAGGGTGTGGACGGTCGATCTGCTGCGTCATCTCGCCGACGACGACCGCGCCGGCCGTGTCGACCAGCTCCTCGAGCTCGCGGAGGTGACCGTCGACGGCGCGGCGCGCGCCCGGGCGTTTCAGCGGAGCGCCGACGAGGAGGGCACGCTCGATCGGCTGCTCGACAAGAATGGGTTCGCGGCTGATGCTCAGAACCCTCGCGTCAACGAATAGGTCAGCGGGCGACTCCAGTTGTCGTAAAGCGGCCGGTCTGAGAATACGGTACCGTGAAGTTGCCGACACTGGACGCGACCGTCACGTCGCCCATGACGTGATAGTCTACCGCACCTGTGCCGAGAATGCTCTTGCCCGCCGTGCCGATCCCGGAGTACGTGAACGACACCGGAATCGTCACGGTCGTCGAGTCACGATCCTGGACGGTAAAACGGCTGTCCAGCGCACCCGTTGCCAGCGTCACGCTGTCACCGGCCAGGGCCACCTTGTACGTCAGACGCGTCGCGTCGAGGCGATAGTGGTTCGGGTTATAGACGCTGAGCAGCACGTCCAAGCTGCCTCCCGTCAGGCCCAAGCCACGCACTTTGACGTCGCGGAGATGCACCACCGGTTGCTCGAACCCGGCGCGTCCGAGTGTCGAACAGGCAACGCCCGCGGTCACTACCGCCGCCGCGGCTACTGCTACTACGAGTTTTCTCATCGTGATTTCCCCCCCGTCGATTCCCCGTTGAAACCCCAATCCCCCCGTCACGGCTACTTCTCCTCCGATTTACGCCGCAGCTCCTCCCACCACGCCAGCCGCTTCGCAATCTCCTTCTCGAACCCGAACGGTCCGGGCTCGTAAAAGCGCGTCCCACGCAGCGCGGGCGGCAGGTACTCCTGCGGGATGTATGCCTCCGGCGCGTTGTGCGCGTATTGATACCCCGACCCATACCCCAGTTCCTTCATCAGACCCGTCGGCGCGTTCCGAATGTGCATGGGCACCCCTTCCGCCGGATGCGCACGTGCCGCGTCGAGCGCCGCACTGAGGGCCACCTTTGCACTGTTCGACTTCGGCGCCGTCGCCAGATAGACGATCATCTCAGCGAGCGGAAGATAGCCTTCCGGAGGCCCCAACATGTGATATGCGTCACGCGCTGCCACCGCGAGCTTGAGCGCTTCCGGATCGGCAAGTCCGATATCCTCGGCCGCCATGGCGATCGCGCGACGAAACATGATCATCGGATCGGCGCCGCCTTCGATCATGCGTCCCATCCAATAGAGCGCCCCCTGGGGATCGCTTCCACGCAGGCTTTTGTGGAAGGCGCTGAGCATGTTGTATGTCTCTTCGCCGCCTTTGTCGTAGCGAGCAAAGCGCAGTTGCATCGCGTCGCGAATCCCTTCCACGGTGATTCGGCGGTCAGCGCCGACGTGGTTCGCGGCCGCCTCGAGAATCGTCAGCGCGCGTCTGGCATCTCCGTCCGATTGTTCGGCGAGCAGTTGTTCCGCGTCCGGCTCGAGAACGAGATTGCGATCGCCGAGCCCACGGTCCGCGTCGCTCAGCGCACGAGCGACCAGACCGCGAATGTCGTCGGCGCTGAGCGGCTCGAGCACGAAGACGCGAACCCGCGACAGCAGCGCGCCGTTGATCTCGAACGACGGATTTTCCGTCGTCGCGCCGATGAGCGTGATCGTCCCCGACTCGACGTGCGGAAGAAAGGCGTCTTGCTGCGCTTTGTTGAAGCGGTGGATCTCGTCGGCGAACAGGATCGTTCCGCGACCCATGCGCAGGCGGCCTTCAGCCTCGCCGACGATTTCGCGGACGCGTGGCACGCCCTCCGTCACCGCCGAGAACGGAACGAACTCGCGATCGGTGTAGTGTGCGATCACCCGCGCGATCGTCGTCTTTCCGGTTCCCGGCGGGCCCCAGAAGATCATCGAACCGACGCTTCCCTTCTCGATCGCTTCGCGCAGCGGCTTGCCCGCACTGAGCAGATGTCGCTGTCCCACGACTTCGTCGAGGGTGCGTGGCCGCATCCTCGCCGCGAGCGGTTCGGGAACGGATCGCCCGAACAGCGACCCAGTGCCGCGTCCGCCGGGTCTAGCTTCCTCGTCGCGCCCGCCCCCTCCCCTTCGGCGCTCAGCCACGGTTCACTCCCTTCTCCTCTCAGAGCGACGCGAGTGACCGCGCGGCAAAGTACAGGCCGCAACCGGCAACGAAGCTGAGCGGAATACGAACGCCGGGTCGATCTTGGAGCTCGGGAACCAGATTCGACGCGCCGACGTAAAGCGTGACGCCGGCCGACACGGCGAGCCCGTACTGCCGGAGGAGCGCGAGATGTTCCGTCAGCAGAACACCGGCGATCGTGCTCAGACCGAGCGCCGTGGCCGCGAGAATTGCCGTCCGACGTCTGGCGCCTGCCGCAAGAAAGAGACTCGAGATCGCGAGGCCTTCGGGAAACTTGTGCAAGAGGACGGCGATGAAAACGAGCAGGCCCAGCGAGCTGCTGACGCGCAGTCCGCTGGCGACAGCGACGCCGTCGACGAACGTGTGCATGAGCAACCCGACGAGCGCCGACATGCTCACCAGCTCGGACACCGAGTGCGTTTCTTCACCGAAGTGGAAATGCCGCCCGATGGTGTGCTGGGTCAGGTGCACCAGAACGTACGAGGCCAGCGCAACCGCCGGAGCAAGGGCGCCGGCCACCTCGATGGATTTCGGAAAGAGGTCGACCACCGATACCGCGATGAGAAAGCCGGCCGCGAACGAGAGCAACGCGTCGAGCGCTCGCAGACTCCATGTCGCGCGCGACGTGACGGCCACGGCGCCGAGCACGTTCGCCAGAGCCGCGGCGATTCCGTACAGAAGTTCCGGTGGGATCACGCGGGCTTGAGCCCGAGCCGCTCCGCCGCGGCCGTCACCGCGTTCACGAGATCAGGCGCCGCGGGAAAATGCTGGCGATTCGTTTTCCAGCTTTTCGTGCGCACGCGAATCTGCTCTTCGAGGCCCTTGCCCTCGAGCAGATACAGCCAGCGATCGGTTCGCGCGTAGATGAACAGCTCGAGGTACGGGTTGAGCGTCAGCTGATCGTCGGAGGTGAAGACCGCCAGCTCGACGCCGCCGTAGCGGGCGAGTAAGACCTTCAGCCGGGCAACGGCCTCGCGCACGTCCGGCAACGCGATCGCCTCGCCGGACCAGGTGCGACCGCTCCGGAGATCCTCGATCGCGATGTCGACGGCGGGCGGCAATTGCTCGCTCAGCGCGTAGAACAGATCGACGACGCGCTCCGCGTTCGCCACCACGTGCGCCGTGAACAGGTCGTCGGTCTGCTCGAAGGTGAACCCGTCCGAGCTCACGCGGAAACGCCGCCAGATCGAAGCCTCCGGTTGTCGTCCGCGAAAGAACATGGCGCTCCTGTGAGTGACTACGACGTCCGCTCGCCGGACGCCTGCAGCCGCTTTGCTTCTTGCAACAGCCAGTCCGTCGTATTGCGCGCGGGATCCTCGATCACCGCGGTCATCAGCGATCGGAGAATCTTACCCAGCTCTGGACCGGCGGGAATGCCCGCGCGCCGGAGGTCCTCCCCGTCGACGGCGAGGGAGCCGAGGTCGAGTGGATCGCGAAACGCGATGACGAGCATTCGCCGGTATAGCGCGTGAACCGCCGCCGGCGCGGGGCTGCGCTGCCCGCTCACTCGCGCCGCCGACCACACGGCGGTCGCCAGGCGCATGAACATGCCGACGCGAGTTCGCGTAATTGCCGCGACCCAACGCCGCAGCTCCGCATCCACAGGGCGGCGATCTCCGACGAGGGCTGCCGTAATCGCCTCACCACACGATTCCCAGCTCTCGAGGAGCGCTCCCACAGTTTGAATCTCGAGCTTCGAGCTCTTCAACTGCACGAGCTGGCGCACCGCGGCCATGTGGCCGAGCGGCGCGAGCAGGCCCGCGGTGCGAAGCATTCGTCGCGCCGGACGCCGCGCCAG
>DATMHK010000077.1:0-26021 GCA_035554995.1 Gemmatimonadaceae bacterium | reverse complement strand
GTCTGTACGCGCTCGGCTTCCTGCTCATGGGCGCGTTCGTGACCACCTACAACTACATCACCTACCATTTGCTCGGCGCGCCGTACCTACTCAGCCATACGATCGTTGGGTTCATCTTCGTCGTGTATCTCGTCGGCATCTTCGCGTCGGCGTGGATCGGATCGTTGGCGGACCGCATCGGCCGCGCACGGGTTCTGCTCGCGATGGTCGGCATCATGCTGCTCGGAATTGGACTGACGCTGCTCCGGCCACTGTTTCTCGTCGTGCTCGGAATTGCGGTGGTCACGTTTGGTTTCTTCGGCGGGCACTCGGTGGCGAGCAGCTGGGTTGGGCTGCGCGCGCATCAAGCGAAGGCGCAGGCGGCGGCACTCTACCTGTTCTTCTACTATCTCGGCTCGAGCGTAGCCGGATCGGCGGGCGGAGTGTTCTGGGACGCCGCGGGGTGGAAAGGCGTGGTCGGGTTCGTCGCGGCGCTGCTCGTCGTCGCGGTGTCGATCGCGCTCGGCACGGCGCGGGCCGAGCAAGCTCCGGCGGCCGCCTTATGACAACCAACGGGTCGACCGACGAGCCGATCGTTCCGCCATCCCGTGTGCTCGCGCTGCTCGATGAATTAGAGATCTCTTATGACCGGTACCACCACGCGCCGGTCAACACTTGCGAAGAGGCCGACGCGGCGGTCCCGAATGTCGATGCGGTGCAGACGAAGAATCTTTTTCTCCGTGACAAGCGTGGACGGCGCCACCTCCTACTCGTCACCAGCTGCGCGAAGGCGGTGGATCTCAAGGCCTTCTGTGGTCAGGCGGGCGCCGATCACATCAGCTTCGCGTCGGCCGAACGGCTGGCAAAGTATCTCGGCGTCCGCCCCGGCTCGGTGACGGTGCTCGGCCTGTTCGTGGATACCGAGCACGCCGTGGAGCTCTATGTCGACAAGGACGTGTGGGAGACGGCGCGCTGGCGATGCCATCCCATGGTCAACACCGAGACCGTCGTCCTCACACGCGAGTCGATCGAGGTCCTTCTGGCGCGAACCGGCCACCGGCCGACGGTCCTGTCGTTAACGTCGCGAAGCGTATCAGGGAATTCCTGACGCGGTGGCGAGGCAAAGGCCTCGTAATTCAAGAATTCAGTAGGCCGCTCCCCCACCAATCTTCCTTCCTCCGCCCGACAGAAGGCCTAAGCCCAAAGGCCGATCTTCAGGGCAGTTCGATAGGCGGACCGCAAGCCGACCGGCGCGGAACACCGTCGAGATTCGAGGGAGGAAGTATGAAAAAGACTTCATTCGCGGGTGTTGCACTCATCACACTCGTTGCGGCCGCCTCGGGCGGGGGCGCCCAAGAGACCGCCCGCGTTGCGGTATCCCCGGAGAGCAAGCTGTGGATCGAGGGCACGTCCAACCTGCACGGCTGGAGCTGCAAGGCCACCACCCTCGATGCAGCCGTAGAAATCGATCCCGCGGCCGCGTCCCAAGTCGCGGTTGCTCCGCCGAAGGCGCTGAAGAAGGTCCACGTAAAGGTGCCGGTGAAGTCGATCAAGTGCGGGCACGGAGGCATGGACGACAATCTCTACAAGGCGCTGAAAGCCGACGAGACTCCGGAGATCAGCTACATCCTCGCGACCTTCGAAGCAGTGCCTGGCGAAGCGAAAGACACCTTCATGCTCCACACCATTGGTAGCCTCACGATCGCCGGGAAAGAGAACAAGGTCTCGATGGACGTCGTCGCCACGCGGCTGGCGGACGGCACCGTCAAAGCCACTGGAGTGGTTCCGATCAAGATGACCGACTTCGGGATCAAACCGCCGACGGCGATCTTCGGGCGGCTCAAGACGGGCGACGAAGTGAAGGTGAACTTCGAGCTGAGCGTGGGGGCGCGGGCGATCGCTGCCGCGACGAACGGCCAACCGTAAATAGCTGCTGGACCGCTGGCAGCGCTGGGCTCCCTCCCTCCCTCCCAACGACCGGTCTCCAGCGGCCAGCAGCTAGACCCATCGGGGAATCCCTGACACCATTTCAGGGGTTCCCCGTCGGTCATTTCACCATGCCCCCGACAGTTTGAAGGGCGCCGAAAAAGTAGACTCCACCATGCGTTCAGCGAAGCACTCGAGGACTAGACTGCCGGCGTCCGATGTCGATATCGATCTCTGTGAAGCCATCGATCACGAATAGACCCGTGCCGCTCGTTCGCGGCCAATCACGGCCGCGGGCCCGAGGGGGAGCCGGAATCCGCCTCGCCGCGCTGCGCGTTCCGCTCGTCGCGAAACTGGTCGGCGCAAACCTCGGCGTCGTCGCGGTGCTCACCGCGGCGTGGGTTGCGTCGGGCGCCGTGATGAATGCCGAGGTGTTGCTCGCGATCCTTGCCGTGTTGGTGTTGCACCTTGTCGTCATCGGCATCGCGCTTCGGCCGATTCAGGATCTCGAGGCCGTGGCGTCGCGCGTCTGGAAGGGCGACTTCGCGGCGCGGGTAGAGCAGTCGGCGGTGGCGGATGATCAAGTGCTGCGCGTCGGCGCGATGTTCAATTTGCTGCTCGACGGCTTGGTGGCGGACCGCGCTCGCATGCGTGCCTTAGCGGCCGAAGTCATCGAGGTCGGCGACCGGGAGCGCGCGGCACTCGCTCGTGAGCTGCACGATTCGACGGCCCAGCGGTTGGCGGCGGTGATGCTTCAAGTCTCCGCCGCGGCGCGCGACGCAAAAGACCCGGCGCTCGCCGCGCGGCTCGCCGAAATTCGCGATGCCGCTGAGGAAGTAACAGAGGAAGTGCGGCTATTGTCGCACACCGTGCACCCACGAGTGCTCGACGATCTGGGGCTCGTGCCGGCGCTGCGCAAACTCGCCCGCGACTCGTCGGCGGGAACGGGCGTGGACGTCGATGTGGAAGCGAACACTGACGGCGCCGACATCCCACATCCGGTCGCGGCCACGTTGTATCGCGTCGCGCAGGAAGCGGTTCGCAATGCCGTGCGACATGCCGCGCCGCACCGGGTTCGCGTGGTGTTGCACCAGGTGAATGGTACGGCGACGCTGGAGATTCTCGACGACGGGAAGGGGTTCGACTTGCAAGAAGCCGAGCGACGGCGGCCGGGAATGGGCCTCCTCTCGATGCGCGAGCGCGTATCGCTCGTCGACGGCGAGCTCTCGATACGAACAGCGCCGGGCGACGGAACCGCGATCAGCGCGACCGTTCCAACATCGGCGCACTAGGCCTGTGGTATGCGCTTTACTAAATGGGAGACGCGATGACTGGGGACATGATTCGAGTGGTGTTAGCCGACGATCACGCGGTGGTTCGCGCGGGCCTCAAGGCCGTGCTCGGCGGAGCCAAGGACATAGAAGTCATCGGCGAGGCCAAGAATGGTCGTGAAGCGGTGATGATGGCCGAGCGGTTCAACCCCGACGTAATCGTCATGGACCTCTCGATGCCGGAGCTCGACGGCACCGCCGCGACGAAAGAGATCGTTCAGAAGGGCCTGCGCACTAAGGTGCTCGTGTTGACGATGCACGCCGAAGAGGACTATCTCGTCCCCTTGATGGAAGCGGGAGCGGCTGGCTATCTCGTGAAGAGCGCCGCCGACCGAGAACTGGTGGACGCAGTCCGGGCCGTCGCCCATGGCGACGTGTATGTAAGGCCCGCGGCGGCGCGAGTGCTGGCCAAGAACCTCACGAAGAAGGACCCCGCCCAGAACGAGCGCGACCGATTCGAAAAGCTCACGCAACGGGAACGCGACGTTCTTCGCTTGGTGGCGCAAGGGTTTTCGGCGCCGGAGATCGGCGAAAAGCTGTTCATCAGCCCGAAGACGGTCGACACCTATAAGCAACGGATTCAGGAAAAGTTGGGGCTCGCCCACCGATCCGATTACGTTCAGTTCGCACTGAAGCTGGGATTGCTCGCTCAGGCCTGACGTCGGCGAGCCCGGCTGGTGCACTTTTCCAGCAATGCCGCTCGCACACGCCCGCCGGTTTCGAGTCGCGCTCTGGATCGCGCTGCTCGTCCTCCTCATTCCAGTCAGCCTAACGTTCGGTGAGTTCGGCGCGGACGGCATTCGGCCGTGGCTCCGCCTGACATCGCTCATCGTCGTCGCAGCGACGCTCGTCGCCGCGCTGTCGAGACAGCGGAGCCTGGAGGCACGCGTGCGCAGTCAGCAGGCGGCCGATGAAGCGGTCCGCGCATCAGAGGCGAAGTTTTCGGGCATTCTTGCGATCGCCGCGGATGCGATCATTTCCGTAGATGAGTCGGAAAAGATCGTTCACTTCAATCACGGCGCGGAGGAGATTTTCGGCTACCGCGCCGACGAAGCCATCGGACGCCAGCTGGATGTTTTGCTGCCGCCGCGGACGCGCGCGGTGCATGACGCCCACATGCGGAAGTTCGCTTCCGGTCCTGAGGTGGCGCGACGCATGGGCGAGCGTCGCGAGATTCACGGGTTGCGCAAGAATGGCGAGGAATTTCCGGCCGAGGCGTCGATCTCCAAACTGGATACGCCGACCGGCATGCTGTTCACCGTCGTGCTGCGCGACGTCACGGAGCGCAAGCGGGCAGAGGAGGACGAACGATTCCTCGCGTCGGCGTCGGCCGAGTTGGGGAAGTCGCTCGAGCTGGATGAAGCGCTGGCCGCCGCGGCGGACCTGCCGGTGCCGCGACTCGCCGACGCTTGCTTGCTCGATCTGGTCGTCGGCGACGACGTCTATCGCCGCATCGCGAGCACGCGGCAGCGCACTGATCTCGCGCCCGCACTCGACGCGCTCAGCGCGGTGCCTCTGACCGCCGACTCACCGTCGCCGATCATCGACGTGATGCGGCGTGGGCGCGCCGAACTGGTGCCATCGATCGACGACGCGTGGCTCGAGGCCAACGAGGAACCGGCGTTGATTCCGGAGTGGCGCCGCCTGCGGGTGGGGGAGGGAGCTCGCGCACTACTCATCGTACCGCTCGCCGCCGGACCACAGACGATCGGCGCGCTCACACTCATTGGCGTGGACGGCCGCTCGTTCAGCGCGGAGCGCCAGGGACTGGCGGAGAAATACGCCGCGGTCGCCGCGGGGGCGTTGGCGAACGCGCGGCTGTACGGCATCGCGCAGCGCGCGAACCGCGCGCGCGACGAAGTGCTCGGCGTCGTCTCACACGATCTGCGCAACCCGATCAGCGCGATCGCCATGTGCGCGCGCGCACTCGAGGAGAATGCGCCGAGAGACGAAGCGGCGCGAAAGGAGCTGTTGCTGACGATTCGCGAGTCCACGGAGTGGATCAACCGTCTGATCCAGGATCTGCTGGACGTGGCGGTCATCGAGAGCGGCAAGCTGTCGCTGCAATTGCGAGAGCAGGAACCGGCGCCGCTCGCGCTGCAGGCGCGGCACATGTTCGAAGTCGAGGCCGCGGGCCACCAGATCCAGCTCGACGCAAGGATCGCGACGAATCTCCCGCTAGTGACGGCCGATGGAGCGCGGATCGTGCAAACATTGGGAAATCTGCTGCGCAACGCCATCAAGTTCACGCCGAACGGCGGACGGATCGCGATCGGCGTCGAAGCGCGCGGCGGACGCGTTGAGTTTTCCTTGAAGGACTCGGGTCCCGGCATACCGGTGGAGAATCAAGCTCGGCTTTTCGACCGATATTGGCAGTCGTCGGATGGAGCGCGTGCACGCGGCACCGGGCTGGGATTGTCGATCGCCAAGGGAATCGTCGATGCGCACGGCGGGGAGATCTGGGTGCGCAGCGCGCCGGGCCAAGGCAGCATATTCACTTTCGCCATTCCCGCGGCGCCGTCGCCGTCGCGGACGCAAGGCTAGAGGAGGAATCGATGACACAAATCGGCCGCCCCATCTTCTATGAGCTCACGCGAAGTGACGCGCTGGCGCTGCTCGACAATCATCAGGTTGGCAGGCTGGCGTTCACCTTTCACGATCGAGTGGACATCGAGCCGATCTCGTACCGGTTCGACGACGGCTGGTTGTATGCGCGGACGGCGCCAGGGACCAAGCTGACCGTCGTGCGACACAACCCGTGGGTGGCGTTCGAGGTCGATGAAGTGGAGAGCCGCTTCGATTGGCGAAGCGTCGTCATCCACGGAACGATCTATTTTCTGGATCCGAGCGGCGGCGATCGTGATCGCGAGGCATACGCGACGGCGCTCAAGGTGCTGCGTGCCGTGGACGGAGACGTTCTCACCGCCGCGGATCCGGCGCCGCACCGCACCACGCTGTTCCGCATCCACGCCGATGAGATCATCGGCAGGGCGTCTCGCACCGGCAAGTGACGGCGGCGTGCACATTCTCGTTCTGAACGTCGGTTCGTCGACACTC
Source organism: Gemmatimonadaceae bacterium (assembly GCA_035554995.1). Taxonomy (GTDB): domain Bacteria; phylum Gemmatimonadota; class Gemmatimonadetes; order Gemmatimonadales; family Gemmatimonadaceae; genus JAQBQB01. The sequence goes on along the minus strand of DATMHK010000077.1, from coordinate 19,728 downwards.
AAGTTTCAACTCATCGACACCGACGCGGCATCGATCGCGGCGGCGACGGATCGCCGACTGGCCGGTGGCCAAATCGAGCGGATCGGCGGCGAAGCGATCGTCGAGCTGAATGCGGCCGGCCGGCCGAGTGTGAAGACCGCTGTCCAGCTCCGCGACCACGCGGCGGCCGTCGAGTACTTGATCGGCTGGCTCGCGAGCGAGCAGTCGGGTGCCGCGATCACGCGGGTCGCGGAGATCGAGGCCGTCGGCCACCGCGTCGTGCACGGCGGTGAACGATTCAGTCAATCGGTGCGCGTCGACGACGAGGTGTGGCGCGCGATCGAGGATCTGATCGACCTCGCGCCCCTGCACAATCCGCACAACCTGCGCGGCATCTCCGCCGCGCGCGCGGTGTTGGGCCCCGGGGTGCCACAAGTCGCCGTCTTCGATACCGCGTTTCATCATACGCTGCCGGAGATCGCGTATCTCTATGCGATCCCGTACCAGTTTTATCGGCGCTACCGTGTTCGTCGCTACGGTTTTCACGGTACCTCGCATCGGTACGTCGCGTGGCGCTATCGGCAACTGACGGGAACGGCCCGCGACGCGACGAAGATCATCACGCTTCATCTCGGTAATGGCGCGTCTGCCTGCGCGATCGTCGGCGGCAACTCGATGGACACGTCCATGGGTTTCACGCCGCTCGAAGGGCTCGTGATGGGAACGCGGTCGGGCGACATCGATCCGGCGATCGTGGACTTCGTGTCGGCGAAGGAGGGGATGACGCCGCGGGAGGTCGACGCGCTGCTCAACAAGCAGTCGGGGCTGCTCGGCGTATCGGGGCTCACCGCGGACATGCGCGAGCTCCTGGACGAGGAGTCCGAGCATGCCGACCGTCGGGCGCGTTTGGCGATCGACCTGTTCGCTTACCGCGTGAGGAAGTATCTCGGGGCCTATCTGGCGGCGATGAACGGCGCGGATGCCATCGTCTTCGCCGGGGGCATCGGCGAGCACTCACCGAACGTTCGCGCGCGTATTTGTCAGGATCTCGACTGGCTGGGCATTCGCCTCGACCCTGCGAAGAACGATGGAATGGTGCGTGGAGAAGGGAGGATCGACGCCGACGGGTCGCGTGTGGCGCTGTGGGTCATCCCTACAGACGAAGAGCTTCTGATCGCGCGCGACACCTGGCGGGTCGTTACCGGGGTCGATCCCAGGGTCTAGCGGAATCCGGGCACGAACCGTTTCGAAACTCCCGTTGTCTATCTCTCGTAGCTCCTATCGACAAACGATAGGACACGACGTATTCTCCTATCGACATTCGATAGATAGGCCCGGATGCCCCATTCGCCGACTAATCTCCTGCAGGGGACCCTCGATCTCCTGATCCTCAAATCCCTTGCACTCGGCGAGCTGCACGGACTCGGCGTCTCGCGGCGCGTCGAGCAGCTCACTCGGGGGACGTTCGACGTCGGGCCGGGCTCGCTTTTTCCGGCGCTTCATCGGCTCGAGGGTTCCGGGTGGCTGAGCTCGCGGTGGGGCGTGTCCGAGAACAACCGCAAAGCGAAGTTCTATCGCCTGACCGCCGCGGGACGGCGGCAGTTGGACGTCGAGACGGGGGAATGGAAGCGCATCGCCGTCGCCATCAGTTACGCACTGGAGGCAAACTGATATGTCGATCTTTGGCCATTTTCGGACGTCAGTCCGCAACGTTGCCGGCCGGTCCGCGGTCGAGCAGGACCTCAACGAAGAGCTACAGAGCTACATCGACGAGCTCACGGCCGAATACGTCAAGGCCGGCGCGAGCCCCGACGAAGCGCGGCGCCGCGCGCTGATCAAAGTCGGCGGCGTGGAACAGGTGAAAGATCAGGTGCGCGACGAGCGACCGGGCATGATGTTCGAGAACACCGTGCGCGACTTCCGGCACGGACTTCGGTTGTTGCGCCGTTCGCCCGGCTTCGCGACGATCGCCGTCGTCACCATCGCGCTGGGCATCGGCGCGACGAGCGCGATCTTCAGCGTCATCAACGCGGTGGCGCTCAAACCACTGCCGTACCCCGCGGCGGATCGCCTGCTGTACATCACGAGCCAGTTCCCATCGCTCGGCTTCGAAAAGTTCTGGGTGTCGCCGCCCGAGTATCTCGAACTGCGCGAGCGGTCGAAGTCCTACAGCGACATCGCGGCGTACCTCGAGAACCCGGTGAACGTGAGCGAGGGCTCACGTCCCGAACGCGTCAGCGCCGTATTCGTGACAGCGAACATGTTCGATGTCCTCGGCGTTCGACCTCGGCTCGGAACACCGTTCACGCCCGAGCAGGACCTGCCGAACGTGGAACCGGTCGTCGTGCTGTCGGATGCGATCTGGCGTCGAACGTTCGGCGCCGATCCAGCGATCGTCGGCAAGCAGGTCGAGATCCAGGGCCGGAAGCGCAGGGTCGTCGGCGTCGCTCCGCCCGGGCTCGATCTTCACGACATTCATCCGCAACTCTGGATGCCGCTCGGACTCGATCCAACCAATCGGCGCAACCGCGGCTCGCACTTCCTGTATCTCGTCGGGCGGCTCAAGCCCGACGTCTCCGCCGGCAAGGCGGAGTCCGAGCTCAGGACGCTCGTCCACCAGTGGGGGACGCTGAGTCCGGGGATGCACGTGCCGAATGATACGACGCATCGGCTGCAGCTCGCTCCGCTTCAGGTAGAAGTGGTCGGCAACGTTACACGCGCTCTATGGATCCTGCAGGGCGCGGTGATTCTCGTACTGCTGATAGCATGCGCAAACGTCGCCAACCTGCTGCTCGTCCGCGCCGAGGGGCGTCACAAGGAATTTGCGATTCGTTCGGCGCTTGGCGCCGGTCGCGGACGCATTCTCCGTCAATTCACCGCGGAAGGAATGGTGTTGACGACCGTGGGGGCGATCCTCGGCCTGGCCATCGCCCACTGGGGGCTGAAGGCGCTGCTCGCGGCGAATCCGGCGAGCATCCCACGCGCGGCGGAGATCGCGATTGATCCACGCGTTGTCCTGTTCACGCTGGTTGTCGCGGCGGTCACGGCTACGATCTTCGGACTGGCACCGCTGCTTCACCTTGGCGAGGGCGTCGTGGCGGCGGCGATCAAGGAAGGTGGAACGCGTACCACGCACAGCGCGGCGCGGCATCGGGTGCGTCGTGGTCTCGTCGGCGGAGAGATCGCGCTTGCAGTGATGCTCGTCGTCGGCGCGGGGCTGCTCATTCGAAGCTTCCGCAACCTGACGACGGTGGACGCGGGATTCGACGGGCGCAACATCGTCACGTTCGGCATCAACCTGCCCCCGTCGAAGTACACCGACGCGCAACGGCGCGCACAGTTCAGCGCGGATCTCGCAGCGAAGTTGAATGTCATTCCCGGAGTGCAGTCGGTGGCGGCGATGACCGGACTGCCGCCCAACCGCCCAGTGAACGCGAACGACACCGACCTCGAGAACGTTCCATCGGGAGCTGATCTGCCGGCACACAATATCGACTATTACCAGTCCGCGACGGTTCATTATTTCGAGGCCATGAAGATCCCGATCCTCAAGGGGCGCGGCTTCACGCCGAGTGACGTCGCCGGGCCAGGGGTCGCGGTGATCAACGAAGCGATGGCAAAGCGCTTCTATCCGAACGTCGATCCAATCGGGCACCGCGTTCGTCCGCCGGGGCCCGACACATTACCCTGGTTCACCATCGTCGGCGTCGCGAAGAACGTGAAGCAGGGCGGGCTCGATCAAAAGGCCGGCACCGAGTTGTACTTCAACATCGAGCAGGGCCCGCGGATCAACGGGCGCGCGCCGAATTCCTTCAATTTCGTGCTGCGGACAACGCGGCCGGTCGACGCGCTCGCCCCGGCGATCGGGAATGTCGTGCGGTCGATGGACGCGGGATTGCCGATCATTCAACTGCGAACGATGGACGGTGTCTTCGCCGACTCGGTGAGCCGGCAACGCTTCCTCTCGCAGCTATTGGCGATCTTCGCCGGCGTGGCGCTCTTGCTCGCGGCGATCGGAACGTACGGCGTGCTGTCGTACCTCGTCACCGAACGCCGGCGTGAGATCGGGATTCGTGTCGCGCTCGGTGCCAGCTCGAGCGGGATCGTCCGGCTGGTGCTTCGACAGGGGCTCGGTCTGACGGTCGGCGGAATTCTGCTTGGCGTCCTCGGCGCGCTCGCATTGGCGAGGGTGACGCGTTCACTCCTGTTCGGCGTGTCGCCAACCGATCCGACGACTTACTTTCTGGTCGCCGGCGTCATTCTCGGGATTGCACTGCTGGCGTGCCTGGTTCCCGCGCAACGCGCGATGCGGGTCGACCCCCTCGTCGCGATACGGGACGAGTAGCCGGAGGGGGCGTACGCGCGGCGAGAGCGAGGACGTCGTTGTAGACACCGGCCGCCGTCACCGCGGGGCCCGCGCCGGGCCCGGTGATGACGAGCGGCCTGGCGTGATAGCGCGAGGTGGTGAAGATGAACTGGTTGTCCGTGCCGCTCAGCGTCGCGAGTGAGTCGCCGAGCGGCACGCGCGCCAGCCCGACGGCGATGGACTTTTTCGTGACCTGGGCGCGATAGCGCAGCACGCATCCTTGCGCGGCCGCGGCGTGCACGCGGCGAACCCAGAGGTCGTCGAGCTCGCCGACGCGCGCGACGAATTCGTCGCGGGACACGCTGTCGAATTCGCTCGGGACGAGCGACTCGACCGCGACGTCGTCAAAGTCGCCGCGGAATCCGATGACGCGCGCGAGAATGAGCGCCTTCCGCGCGACGTCGATTCCCGAGAGGTCGGTTCGCGGATCCGGCTCCGTGTAGCCCGCGTCGATCGCGTCGCGAAGCGCGTCCGAGAAGCGACGGCCCTGTCCGAGCTCGCCGAAGAGAAAGCCGAGGGTCCCCGACGGACAACCCTCGATGCTCAGGACACGATCGCCGGCGTCGATCAACTTGTTCAGCGTGTCGATCACCGGAAGGCCGGCTCCGACCGTTGCTTCATGCGCAATACGGCGAGTGCGTGCTTCGGCGATCGAGTGGAGACGGTCGAAGTCGGCCTGCGCGCCGGCGAGGGGCAATTTATTGGCGAGGACGAGATCAAATCCGCGTTGCAGCGCCGCCTCGAGCATTGGCTGGGTATCGGCGGCGGTCGCGTCGACGAGAATCGATCGCCGCGGCAAGCGAGCCGTGAGAGTGGCGACGGACGTCTCGGGTAGACACGCCGTACCGCCTTCGCTCTGGGCGATGCTCGTTCCCGCCTCCTTGAGCGCGCGCAGCTCCATGACGCGACGCCACGAAAGACCGGAGGGTTCGAACACGTAGCCCGATCGGTCGACAAGACCACAAACGCGAATTCGGCGTCTCGAAGTTCGATAGTTCGTCGCAAGCTGGCGCAGCAACTCTCGTCCGATCGCGCCGACCCCGAGGAGCACGACGTTCGTCTCACTCATACGATCGCCTCCTCGAGCGTGGTACAGCTTCCAAATTCGGCAACGACACAATCGAGGGCGTTCGTGAGGTCGCGCGCCAGGTCGTCGGCGGATTCGATGCCGACGGACAACCGGACGAGCGAGTCGCGGATCCCGGCGGTTGCACGTGCCGAAGCGTCCATCGACGCATGGGTCATGGTGGCCGGATGAGCGATGAGGCTCTCGACCCCGCCCAACGACTCGGCGAGCGTGAAGTACTCCAGCGCCGACGTAAGGCGCTCGACTCCAGCCACACCGCCGATAACCTCGAAACTGACCATTGCGCCGAACGCGCGCTGCTGCGCCGCCGCGATCTCGTGGCCGGGATGCGTCGGGAGTCCAGGATAGTAGACGTGCGCCACGCCTTCGTGACCGAGCAGCGCGTCGACCACCGCGGTGGCGTTCGCGACGTGCTGGTTCACGCGCGCGTGCAGCGTTCGGATGCCGCGCAGCGTGAGGTAGCTGTCGAACGGCGCGCCGGTGATGCCGAGGCAGTTCGCCCACCATGCGAGCTCGTCGCCGAGAGAGGCGTCGCGCGCGATCACGGCCCCACCGACAACATCGCTGTGGCCGTTCAGATACTTCGTCGTCGAATGGACCACGATGTCCGCGCCGAGCGCGATGGGCTGCTGCAGGGCCGGCGAGAGAAAAGTGTTGTCGACGACGACGGTGGCACCGGCGGCATGGGCCACGGCGGCAACACGGCGGACGTCGGTGATGCGGAGCAGCGGGTTGCTCGGCGTCTCGATCCAAACGAGACGAGGCCGGCGACGCGCGATCTCGTCGGTGGCTCGCGGCGACGTGAGATCGGTGAAAACGAGGTCGAAGTGCTTCTTTTTTGCAAGCGCACGCAGCAAACGCTGCGTTCCGCCGTAGCAGTCATGCGCGGCGATGATCACGTCACTCGGCTCGGCGAGATGGAGCACGAGCGCGACGGCCGACATCCCGGTGCTCGTCACCACAGCTCGCTCGCCTCCCTCGAGCTCGGCCAGCGCGCCGGCCAGCTGCGAGCGCGTCGGGTTGCCGCTACGCGTGTAGTCGTAGGTACGCGGTTTCGCGAAGCCCTCGAACGCGAACGTGGAGGAGAGATGGATTGGCGGCACGACGGCGCCGTGCTCGCGGTCGGTGGCGATGCCGGCGCGAACGGCGCGCGTGATCGGGCTGGAACAGTCGGATGCGCTCATGAGTGGATTTGAATCGAGAGTGCGTTGTCGAGAATGAGGCCGAGGGCGCGCGGCTCCGTGAGAAATGCGTCGTGGCCCCGGGTGCTGGGCAGATCGATCAGCCGCGCCGGTCCACCGAGGTGGCCGGCGAGATACTCGAGCTGCTCGCGCGGTACGATCGCGTCGCCTTCCGCGGCGACGACAACCGTCGGTGTACGGATGGCAACTGGATTCACACTGTGCAGATCGCCGGAGAGCGACAGCGCGAGGAACCGCTCGGCCGACCAGCGATCGGCGAAGCGCTCGCCGTGATGCTGGAGATACCCTTCGACGGGGAAGCAGGCGTCGTTGTCGGTGAGTCGCTCGGGCGCGGTGTCGAACCGTTTGGCGAATTCTTCGCTGCTGCGGTACGTGGTGATGGCCAACTCGCGCGCGAGGGCAAGCGCGTCGTAGGCGCGACCCGTCTCGAGGCCCAGCCGCACTATGCGTCGCTGAATGCCGCGAAGCGCGGTGCTCATCGGATGCGGCTCGTGCGGAGCGCTGATGGCGACAACGCGATCGACGCGATCGGGATGTCGCTCGGCGAAAGCGAGGGCGACCATCCCGCCGTATGATGCTCCGACGAAGGCGTGCAGACGTTCGACGCCGAGCTCGTCGAGCACGCGCGCGATTGCGTCGGCCTGATCGGCTGTGGTGACGGTACGCGCCGGTAGGCCGTCATCGCGGCGACCGCCGTCGAGAAAATCGACGCCGAGCACGCGGAGGGCGTTGGTGTTGATGGCGCGGCCCGGTCCGACGATCGCATCCCACCATCCGGGCGACCTGTCGTGTTCGTTCGCGGCGACGTGTCGCGTCGCTGAAATGCCGCCGAGGACCGCGACAAGCGGACCGCCGGGCGGTCCAGTCACTTCGAACGCCGGCAGTTCGGCGTTGAGCGTTGTGCTACGGCCTTCGCGTTGTTGGGGAACTTCCTTCAGTAGCGTCACGTCGACTCCCGGCAACCACGTCACACATGTGCCAGGAACGTCGAGATCACGGTATGCGTGATCGGATGCTCCGAAAAACGAATCGCCCGGGCGAAAAAGGGCCGCCGGGCGCATCGCGTTTTAGCACATTGTTTAACGTGGCGGCAATAGGCGGCAAATCACCACGGCTTCGATTGTCCGTAGAGAGTATCGCCCTCTCCGCGGGGTGTCAAGCGGGAGTTCGTCCGACTGCGGAATCGCCCGGGCCGCCGCAAGTTAGTTGTGATGCCGACCACCTCGAGATCCGTGCGCCGCTCACGCAGGCCGGCGGCGCGACCGACTCGGCCCGCGTCGCGACGGCGACTACTGGTTGCAACGACGGGTGAGCTCGAATCGCGGGGAGCGCTGCGCTTCGCCGCCGCGCTCGGTGACCGCTTTCCGGACACATCGGTGCTCGCGCTCGGTGTTTCGCCGCCGTTTCCGCACGACGTGACGAACATGCTGTCGCTGGAGCAGCCGGCGCTGGCGGACGAGGAACACCGACAGAAGTTGCTCGAGACAGTGAGGCGCGTAGTCGCCGATCTCCCCGGCGCCGAGGGGTGGGACAAGATGGCGGTGACAGGCACGCCGTCCGACGAGATCAATCGAGTCGCCGAGCGCTTGGGCGCTACGATGGTGGTCATCGGTCTTGGACGCCACCGTCGACTCGATCGCATCTTCGGCAGCGAGACGGCGATCGACGTGATGCGGCACGCGAGCGTGCCCGTCGTGGCGGTTCCGGCATCCACCCGCTCGCTTCCCGAGCGAGCCCTCGTCGCGATGGATTTCACCGACGCGAGCATGGCGGCGGCGACGTTGAGTGCGCAACTCGTTCCGCAGCAGGGCGTGCTGTACGTCGCGCACGTCTGCCCGTTTCTTGGCGGTCCGACAGAGCCGGGCGATCTGATCGATCTCTATCGCGCGGGCGCGCAAGCCAAGCTCGACGAGGTCGTCGGAAGAATCCGCGGCCACGCCGATTGTGCGATGGAAACTGTGTTGCTCGAAGGGGAGCCCGCCGACGCCATTCTGAAGTTCGCGAAGCGCCAACGCTGCGGACTGATCGGACTCGGCGGACACGAACAGGGGCTGCTCGATCGCATCCTGCTCGGCTCGATCCGAACGAAGGTGCTGCGCGGCGCGACTTGCTCCGTGCTGATCGCGCCGCCTAGGTAGGCGCCGCGCGCGAAGCGCGCTGCGTCCCGAGGAAACGGTCGAACCAATCCGCGGCGAGCTTTGCTACCTGATCCATCGTGCCCGGCTCCTCGAAGAGGTGTGTGGCGCCTTCGACGAGCACGAGCTCCTTCGGCGATGGCAGCTCGCGGAACGCCCTCTCATTCAGGGCGATCACCTCGGTGTCGGCGCCGCCGACGATGAGAAGCGTCGGAGCACGAACGCGATCGATGACCGGCAACGCCAAGTCGGGACGACCGCCGCGCGACACAACGGCGCGCACGACGGCTTGCCGGTTCGCCGCGGCGACGAGTGCGGCGGCCGCTCCCGTGCTCGCGCCGAAGTAGCCGATCGCCAGCTCGGCCGCGACGGTCTGCGTCGACAGCCAGTCAGTGGCGGAGATCAGACGCTTGGCGAGAAATGGGATGTCGAAGCGAAGGTGCGCGGTCGCGTCGTCGGCGGTCGCTTCGTCGGTGGTGAGGAGATCGAATAGCAGCGTAGCGAGCCGATGGGCGTGCAGGACGTTTGCCACTTGTCGGTTGCGCGGGCTGCGCCGGCTGCTTCCGCTTCCGTGCGCGAACACGACAAGCCCCGCGGGATCCGCCGGGACGGACAGATCGCCCGCGAGACCGACATCGCCGGCTTCGATCGACACGGCCTGATCCATCGTGGTCACATCGCTGCTGATTGCACCTCTGGCGCCGTCGCAAACCAAGGGCCGTGTTGCCATCGGCCCTCGGAGCGGCCGCGCGTGGAGAGGGGCTCACAGTAGTGAATGTCGCCGCGCGCGACGATCACGAGCCACCCGGAAGCACGCACCGCGTGCGGCAGGCCGCGCAAGCGGAGCTCGAGCCGGCGGAGGTTTCGCTCGAGCAGGTCGCGATCCGGTCTGGCGACCGCATGCGCGTAGTGATCCCTCAGCTCGCTCACAAAGCCGGCGACTTCGACTCGCCAAGCGGCGTGCGTCCCGCCGTGCAGCCGAACGTGATCGGTCGAGAGGTACGCGCTCAACGTCGGCGTATCCGCCAACTCGTCGATCAATTCCAATTGCCGCGCAATCATTGCCGACATTTCGTCGTGGAGGGTTGGTTGGCTAAGGTACCAAAGACGTCCGGGTTGGATGTCGGCGACTTTCCGAATAGTGCGTCGGGGTTTCACGGATCGGGTTTTCCCTTTCTTCGAACATCATGCGCGCAATGATTCTCGAGCGTGAAATGGTCAACGACCGGGGCGAACCCGCCTTGCGACTGGTCGAAGCTCCGCCGCCCGAGCCTTCCGCGGACGAGCTACTCGTCGCGGTTTCAGTCTGCGGTGTTTGTCGAACCGACCTCGATCTCGTCGAAGGACGCCTCGTCGCGCCTCAGTATCCGGTCATCCCCGGTCATCAGATCATTGGTCGCGTCGAGGGTGCCGGCAGTGAAGCGCGCGGTTTCCAGCGCGGCGACCGCGTTGGCGTCGCCTGGATTCACTCGGCGTGCGGACAATGCGAGTGGTGCAGAAGCGGGATGGAAAATCTTTGTCCGTACTTTCGCGCCACCGGGTGCGACGACGACGGTGGCTACGCCGAGTATGTCGGTGTTCCAGCCGCGTTCGCGTACGCCATTCCGGACCGGCTCACGGACGAGGACGCGGCACCTTTATTGTGCGCGGGCGCGATCGGTTGGCGCTCGTTGAACTTGACCGGCCTACGCGACGGCGAGCCACTCGGACTCACGGGCTTCGGTGCCTCGGCGCATCTGGTATTGCAGTTGGCGCGGGCGAGGTTCCCTCGCTCCGAGGTCTTCGTGTTCGCGAGGAATGCGGGCGAGCGGGAGTTCGCGCGCTCACTCGGCGCGGCGTGGGCCGGAGAGATCGACGACGCGCCGCCGGCGGCACTTCGCGCGATCATCGACACGACGCCGGCATGGCGACCAGTAGTCCGCGCGCTTCGCGCGCTTCGGCCGGGCGGTCGTCTCGTCATCAACGCGATCCGAAAAAGTCAACGAGATGTGAACGAGCTCACGACGCTCGACTACGGACGCGACCTCTGGATGGAGCGCGAGATCAAAAGCGTCGCCAACGTCACGCGGAAGGACGTTGCCGAGATGTTGGCGTTTGCTTCCTCGGCCGGTATTCGACCCACGGTGGCCGTCGTCCCGCTCGAGCACGCGAACGATGCCTTGAGCGCATTGCGTTCTGGGGGCGGTGCAATTCGAGGCGCGCAGGTGTTGCGAATTGTCGCCGACTGATGTCGTCGCGCAGCGCGCGAAGGCACGCGGCGAACACGCCGCCAAGCAGCACTGCCGCGATGGAGAGGACGACCATGATTGGGTTGTGAGACTCGACCATAGGATGCACGTTCTCGAAACACCTCGGCGTCGGGCGTAAACCGACCTTTTCGCGTCGATCGCCCGACAGCGCCGGCTATCCCGCCGTCTAGCGTTCACCTTCAAGCGTCCTCCTTGGACGACCTCGGACGAACTATGGCAACCGTTATCGAGAGCATCGTTTCTGAATCTCCAGGTCCACGCGATGGAGTGTGGCGTGCCGTCACCGACGGCATCGCGGCAGTCGGCGCGCTCACGCTACGCGGCGTCGCGAGCGTGGGCGCGGCAGCGCGTTTCACCGGCGACACCTTCGCCGCACTCCGCGACGCGGCGTCGTGGCTACCGCAGTCGCTCGGGCAGATGTGGAGCCTCGGTGTAGCGTCGCTTCCGATCGCGCTCTTCATCGCGATGTTCACCGGGATCGTCCTCGCGCTGCTGGCGAGCTACTCGTTCACCGGCGCGGTGCCGCTCTACTTCGTCGGCACGCTCGTCGAGAAGACGATCACACTGGAGCTGGCGCCCGTTCTCACCGGACTGGCGCTCGCCGGTCGTGTCGGGGCGAACATCGCCGCCGAACTGGGCACCATGCGCGTCACGGAGCAGATCGACGCGCTCGAGACGCTTGGCTACGACCCCATTCCGTATCTCGTCGTGCCGCGCGTGCTCGCGGGGGCCACGATGTTTCCGGTCGTCGTCGCGGCAGCGATGCTCGTCGGCGTAGCCGCCGGATGGACGGCGTCCGTCGCGCTGCTGCACCTGTCGACGGCCGAGTTCATGAAGGGGCTGCGTCTCTTCTTCCAGGTGTTCGATGTTCAGTATGGCCTCGTGAAGTCGGCGAGCTTTGGATTCGCCGTCGCTCTGATTGGCTGCGCGCGTGGCCTCAAGGCCGAGGGCGGTGCAGTCGGAGTAGGACGCGCGGCCACATCGGCCGTGGTCTACTCGGCGGTCTTCATTCTCGTGCTGGATGCCTTCTGGGCTGTGACTTGGCTGCTCGGCCGGGAGGCGGTCCAATGAAACGCAAAACCGATCTCCTCGTTGGCCTCGTGGTTCTCGTGATCGCAATCGCGACGATCGCCGCCGTGGCGTGGGTCAAGCAGGCCGACATCGGCAAGCGGCAGCGAGATGTCGTCGCGCGTTTCCGCGACGTCGGGAACGCGCGCGTCGGCAACGCCGTCGTGATTCGCGGCGTCGTCGGCGGACGCGTGCAGTCGATCGAGCTGGCGCCGAACGGCTGGGTGGATGTGCACATGAAGGTGGATCCGTCGGTGCAGCTCCCAGTCGATCCCGTCGTGCTCCTGAACGAATCGAGCCTGTTCGGCGAATGGCAGGCGACGATGATCGAGCGGAACGCGCTGCCGCACGACGAAGCGGTGCAGCGCGAGATCGCCGATTCCAAACGGGGTCCAGGAGTCCTTCCTGGTGCGTCGCAACCTGGCATTGGCAAGCTCACCGCAGTCGCTGGGCAGATCGCCGGCGATGTAGCGACCGTCGCCGGCCGCGTCGAGGTCGCGTTCGACGAGCAGGCGGCGCGCGAGCTGCGCGGCTCGATCCGCAACGTATCCGATCTCTCGACGACGCTTTCCACGGCCGTTCGCGGCCACGCATCGGATCTCGACGTGCTGTCCGCCGAGCTGCGGAAGGCCATCGAAACGCTCAATCGCACGGCGAACACCGTGCAGACGACGGCGGGCCGCGTCGATTCGGCGGCGACGTCGCCGCAGGTACGCTCGATCGTGACCGACGTCGAGGCGGCGTCCAGTGAATTGCGGCGCGCGGCGACGCAAGTGAACGAGCTGTCCAAACGATTCGGGACGAGCCAGGCCCGTCTCGACGCGCTTCTGGCGACCGGCGACTCCGTGCTGACGAAGGTGAATTCCGGTCAAGGTTCGCTCGGCTTGCTGGTGAACGATCCCTCGATGTACCGCCGAACCGATTCGCTCATCGTCTCGCTTCGGGCATTGGTCGCGGACATCCAGGCAAACCCAAAGAAGTATTTGACTGTTCGAATCTTTTGATGGAGACAACGATGTTGACGCTCAAAGACCTCATGACTCCCGCGCCGGTGACGATCGCCCCCGGCGCGACCCTTCGCGATGCGGTCGAGATCCTCAGCAAGGTCGGCGTCAACGCGTTGCCCGTCGTGGACGGCAACAAGGTCGTCGGCGTCGTCACGACATTGAGCATCATCGCCTTGGAGTCGGTGACGCCTGGCGTGCCGATGGAGCGCGATCCGTCGGACGTCTGGGATTCCGTTCCGGCCCCTCCGGACGACGACGATGTTCCCGCCGCCGAGTATTTCGCGGAGTTGTGGGAGGACGCGGGGACCGAGCTCGACGAGCGGTTCCGCGTCACGGACTCCCCCGAATGGGACTTTCTATCGGAGCATCGCGTCGAAGAGGCGATGCTGCCCGATCCCATCGAGCTGCCGCCCGAAGCGAAGGTCGACGAGGCAGCACAGCGGATGCGTCTGACCGGCGCGCATGCTGTGCTCGTCGTCGACGATGGGAAGCTCCGCGGGATCGTCACGACGATGGACGTCACACGTGCTTTCGCCCAAGAGCACCCGACAGAAACAGAGTAAGAGGCCCGACAGAGGTTCAGTCATTCGCCGACGGTTCGCCACTTCGTTGCGGACCACCTTTCCGCTCAGGAATCAGGGTGGTCAACGAGGAGGAAACCATGGGAACGCTGACGCTGGAAACCGTTCGGCCGGAAGTGGGCGTCCGCGCCGCGAAGACATCACCGATCATCGTTGCTACGGACGGGCGCGACCAATCCGACGAGGCGCTCGTCGCCGGCGGGCTGTTGGTGGGGGATGGACGCGAAGGCGGACTGCGCGTGGTCACGGTGCTCAAGCCCATGCCGATTGTGAGCCCCGAGGCGCAACTGCCGGTCTCGCCGGACGTGGAGGCGGCACGCCGCGCCGACGCAAAGCGCGTCGTGCGAGAACAGCTCGAGCGCGTGTGGAGCGTCCCGTTCAACGCGGACATCGAGTTGTACGACGGTGATCCGGCGACGACGATCGCCCGAGTGGCGCACGAATCGAATGCATCGATGATCGTGTCCGGACTGGGCCGTCACCGCGTCATCGATCGACTGTTTGGCGACGAGACCGCCCTCCGGCTCATCCGCGTCGCGGCTGTTCCCGTGCTTGCAGTCGGCGCCAACTTCACGGCGGCGCCGCAGCGCATCGTCGTGGCGATCGACTTCAGCGAGACCAGTCTTCGCGCCGCGCGGCTCGCCCTCGAGCTGGCCGCTCCCGGAGCGACGATCTACCTCGCCCATGTCGCGCCACGCGATGCGACGCTGTACGACTGGAACGGCTGGGGCTCGAGCTACAAGCAGGATGCAGGTGAAGCGCTGCAACGTATGCGCGACCAGCTCCGCATCCCGCGGGACATGATCGCGCAGCGCGTGCAGCTGCAAGGTGATCCGGCTACCGAGCTCCTGGCGTTCGCGGCGAGCGTCAACGCCGACCTCATCGCCACCGGCAGCCACGGTCATGGGTTCGTCGCCCGCATGCTCATCGGCAGCGTGACCACACGGATTCTCCGCTGCTCGACGTGCAGTGTTCTCACGGTTCCGCACGCCGCGGCGATGACGCACCTCCGCACGACGGTCGAGCCCCCGGTGGTCAAGAGACTCGACCGGCCCGAGTGGACGATGCTCCTCGACGACTTCACCCGCCGCAACGTCGGTCGGCGTGGTGTGCTCGAGGTCGACGATCCCGAGATCGGCGCGCAGGCGCAGGAACACGACTACCCGTTCATGGGCGTGACTTACGATCGACACGACGGTCGCGTCGAGCTCATGTTGGGCGAGCTCGGTGACGTGCAGCGTCACCTCACGCGCAGCATCGGATCGGTCAGCGGCATCGACGTGCTGGCGAACGAGCGTGGACGCGACATTGCGCTTCGTGTGAGCCACGGGGCGGGACAAACGGTGCTCACGTTCTCGTAGGGCGCGTTGTTCGATCCAACGCCGTGTGGACTAATTCGCATCTGGGACAATGGGACAATTCAGGTCTCAGGTCCCTGGTCCCAGGTCTCAGGTGAAACGACGGTCGGCGTTCCACCTGAGACCAGAGACCAGGGACCTGAGACCTACGAAGGCTAGATGAACACGCGCTTGATTATTCCAGTACTCGCCCTGATCTCCATCGTGATTGGAGCGGTAAACCACTACGTTTGGACCCTCGGCGTCATTCTCCTCGGGGCGCCGATCGTCTTTCAGACGATTCGCAACGCGTTGAAAGGGCGTTTTGCGACCGACGTCGTGGCGACGCTGTCGATCGTCGGATCGGTCGCGCTCGATCAGCCGCTCGCGGGGCTGGTCATCGTCCTCATGCAGTCAGGCGGCGAAGCCCTCGAGCGGTACGCCGAGGGGCGGGCGTCGGCGGCGGTCCGCGCGCTCGAGGAGGCCGCTCCGCGAATCGGCCATCGCGTGAACGGCGATCGCGTTGTCGACATTCCGGTGAAGGACATCGCCGTGGGTGACGAGCTGCTCGTTCGGCCCGGCGAGCTGGTGCCCTGCGACGCGGTGATTCTGAGGGGCGAATCGGAGCTCGATACGTCGTCACTCACCGGCGAGGCGGTTCCCGTGTTGGCGCATGCGGGCGTCGCGGTCATGAGCGGGACGTCCAACGGATTCGGCCCGCTCCACATTCGCGCCACCGCGCTCGCCGCCGAAAGCCAATACGCGCGCATCGTCGAGCTCGTGCGCACGGCGCAGGCGAGCAAGGCGCCGCTGCAACGCCTGGCCGACAGGTACGCGATCTGGTTCACTCCGATCACGCTTGTGATCTGCGCGATCGCCGTCGCGGTGACGCACGATTGGCTTCGTGCACTGTCGATCCTCGTCGTCGCGACGCCCTGTCCGCTGATTCTCGCCACACCGGTGGCGATCGTGGGCGGGATCAACCGGGCGGCGCGCCGGCATATCATCATCCGCCACGGCGGCGCGCTCGAGCAGTTGAGCCGCGTCAGGGTCGCGGTCTTCGACAAAACGGGAACGATCACGATCGGAAAGCCGCGCGTGAGCGCGGTGAACGTGGCGGGCGGCTTCTCGCGACACGACGTCATGCGCTGGGCCGCGTCCGTCGAACAGGGATCGAGCCATCTGCTGGCGCGTGTGCTCGTCGAGGCGGCCGAGGCGCAGGGCATCAGCCCGGTAGCGACCGCTCGTCACGCCGAAGCGCCGGGCCAAGGCGTGACGGGAGTCGTCGAGGGGCACGAGGTGCGGGTCGGGGCTCGCGCGTACGTGCTTCCATACTGCGGCGGTGGCGTCACCGACGCACCGGCGCTCGAGCGAACGGGCGCGACGCTTCGCGCGTACGTCGCCGTCGACGGCCGATTGGCCGCGGTGATCGAGTACGCCGATGAGATTCGATCGGATTTGCCGCGCGTGCTCGCCGCGCTGCGGACGCATGGCATCAACCGAACAGTGCTGCTCTCCGGTGATCATGCGCCGATCGCGCGCGCCGTCGCGGCGCGTGCCGGCATTCCCGAGACGTATGGCGACCTTCTCCCGGCGGAGAAGGCGGCGTTCATCGAGCGCCTCCGCGCCGAGAACGGCGCGGTGATGATGGTCGGTGACGGGGTGAACGACGCACCGGCCTTGTCCGCCGCCGACGCCGGCGTCGCCCTGGCCGGACACGGCGGCGGCGTGACGACGGAGGCGGCCGACGTCATCATCCTGATCGATTCACTCGACCGCGTGGCCGATGCGGTCGCGATCAGCGCGCGGACCATGACCATTGCGCGCCAGAGCATTCGCGTCGGTCTCGGCCTGAGCGGAATTGCCATGCTCGTCGCGGCGTTCGGGGGTTTGGCGCCGGTCGTCGGCGCCGCCCTCCAGGAGGCGATCGACGTGGCCGTGATCCTCAACGCGCTGCGAAGCGCGCGAGAGCCTCGCGGTCCGCGGGGTACGGGCGGTAGCCTTGTGGGCGTACCTCGAAACCTGGAGGAAGGGAATGACGGCCTCCCACGTGACGCCCAGCGCGTTTCGCCGCTTCGCGCATAGCGTTTCGCACGCCGCCGGAACGCC
Source organism: Gemmatimonadaceae bacterium (assembly GCA_035554995.1). Classification (GTDB taxonomy): domain Bacteria; phylum Gemmatimonadota; class Gemmatimonadetes; order Gemmatimonadales; family Gemmatimonadaceae; genus JAQBQB01. The sequence goes on along the minus strand of DATMHK010000077.1, from coordinate 2,608 downwards.
GTCGGCGTTCGTGATCGCATGCCTGGTGATCGTCGTCTGGGGGGTCACCGGTCCGCTCTACAATTACTCGGACACATGGCAGCTCGCGATCAACACCGGGACGACGATCGTCACTTTCCTCATGTGCTTCGTGATTCAGAATACCCAGAATCGCGACTCGCAAGTGGTGCAGCTCAAGCTCGACGAGTTGATACGGGCGGTCGAGGCCGCGCGAACCGAGCTCGTGGACATGGAAGATTTGTCGGACGAGGAGCTTCATCGTCTCCAGCACCAGTTCGAATCGCTGCGGCGGAGCGCGGAAGCCGCGCGTTCCGCGCGTGACACGGGGGAGCCACAGACATAAACTCGATGGGGCACCGCCGCGTCGCGTATTGCAAAACGGCACGGAGGATGCCGCGATCCACTGCGGGTCGATTCACGTCACACCTGGGAGGACAGCGATGGCGGCATCTCGAAAGTCTTCAGATCGGGAACGCAACAGCGCCAAGGGGGGGGGACCGGCGAAGTCGAATGGTGGTGGGCGCTCGCGGAAGGCCGCGCCCGGACCGAAAGACCCGAAGCGGACTGGCAATCCGCTGACGCACATCCGGTTCGGCTCAGCGGGAAGCGGCGGCGCCGAGTTCGACCCGATTTCTGGTTCGTCGAAGAAGCGCGCTCGCTGATTCTCAGGCGGGTTTCCAACCTCTCTGCGGGGCGCGGGCAATCGCTCGCGCCCCGCTGCGTTCCGTCGGGGATTTTCCCACGCGGCTCAAGGGGAAGCCGGACTCGAAAGGCGCGACCTCCCTGATACTTCGGCGCTCTCTGGCGACTGATCTTCATCGCGGCAGGCCACACGCGGCGACCGCGCGTGACCGGGAAAGCCAAGTATCCCTCGTCCTCCGTGAGGAGCGCCGCGAATGAACATCCCAATCAAACGCTCAGTCGGACTCGCGATCGCAGGCATCGCGGCCGTCGGCATCATCTACGCCTGTGCCGGCCAACGCACGGCGACCACAAACCTCGTCACCGGCGATGCCGCGTCGAAGGTCTACGTCGCACCAGGCTCGTACGACGAGTTCTACGCGTTCATGTCTGGAGGGTACTCCGGACAAGTGAGCGTGTACGGGCTTCCGTCCGGCCGTCTCCTCAAGCTCATCCCCGTTTTTTCACAGTTTGCTGAAGACGCCTACGGCTACGACGCGGAAACGAAGCCGTTGCTCGAGACCACCTACGGTTTCGTGCCGTGGGACGACTCGCACCATCCCGAGCTCTCGATGACCGACGGCGTGCCCGACGGTCGTTGGCTGTTCATCAACGCCAACAACACGCCGCGCATCGCCCGCATCGACCTCACCCGCTTCGAGACCGACGAGATCATCCAGATCCCGAACTCGGCCGGCGGACACGCGTCGCCGTTTACGACGCCGGACACCAAGTACGTCGTCTCGGCGACGCGCTTCAGCGTTCCCATCCCGAATACCGACGTGGCGATCGACACGTACAAGAAGAACTTCAAGGGCACGCTGTCGTTCATCACAGCCGACCAGCCGGGGAAGATGGACATCGCGTTCCAGATTCTCATGCCCGGCTACAACTACGACCTCGGCCATGCCGGCAAGGGTCCGTCCGACGGCTGGTTCTTCTTCACCTCGTACAACAGCGAGCAGGCCAACGCCAAGCTCGAAGAGAACGCGTCACAGAACGACAAAGACTACATCGCCGCCGTCAACTACAAGCGCGCCGAAGAGTGCATCGCGCAGGGCGTCGCAAAGCCGCAGGCCGCGGAATACGTCCACAATTACTTCGACCCGAGCTCGCGCACCGCGAAGTCCGAGAAGAAGACAAGCGTGAAGGTGATCAACCCGACGGATTGCGCCGGCGTCGTCTACTATCTCCCGACTCCGAAGTCACCGCACGGTGTCGACGTCGATCCGACGGGTGAGTACATCGTCGCGGGCGGTAAACTCGCCACGGTCATCCCCGTGCACTCGTTCACCAAGCTGCAGAAAGCGATCGCCGACAAGGCGTTCGACAAGACCGTCGACGGAATTCCAGTTCTCAAATACGACGCCGTAATGGCCGGCGAAGTCCAGAAGCCCGGGCTCGGCCCGCTGCACACCGAGTTCGACGGCAAGGGCTACGCGTACACGTCGATGTTCATCTCGTCGGAAGTCGTGAAGTGGAAGCTCGGCACATGGGAAGTCGTCGATCGCATACCCACCTACTATAGCATCGGCCACCTCATGATCCCCGGCGGCGACAGCAAGAAGCCGTGGGGCAAGTATCTCGTGGCGATGAACAAGATCACGAAGGATCGCTACCTCCCGACCGGCCCCGAGATGGCGCAGTCGGCCCAACTGATCGACATCAGCGGCGACAAGATGAAACTGCTGCTCGACTTCCCGACGATCGGCGAGCCGCACTACGCGCAGGCCATCCCGGCGAGCGTGATCAAGGACAAGCAGGTCAAGTTCCACAAGCTTGCCGAGAGCACCAATCCGTGGGTGACGAAGGCGGAAGCCGACGGCGGCATCACACGGACCGGCAAGAAAGTCGACATCAAGATGATCGCCATCCGCAGTCATTTCGCGCCGGACAATCTCGAGGGCGTGCAGGTCGGCGACACCGT
>DATMHK010000076.1:0-5343 GCA_035554995.1 Gemmatimonadaceae bacterium | reverse complement strand
AGCGCCTTCAGCGGCGTTGCGGACGGCGGGGCAGGCTGTGGCGATTGTCTCGGGAAGTCCATCGGCATGTCTATTCGACACCACCAGGCCCACAAACGTTGCATTGGGGAGGGCAGCGGCGAGGCCGACGCTCGCCAAGTCCTCATCCAGCGATAAGTTGGCGGACCTTTCTACCCCGCGGACTCGAGGCGATTCGGAGCGCTCACTGCCGCTCGATCCACTCTTTCAGCTGTTCCGCCGTCTGCGCCCCGAGCCGGCGATCCACCAACACGCCGTTCTTGAAGAGCAACGTCGTCGGCATCTGATTGCGCGCCTCGGTCATCGCCAGGCCCTTCGGCGCGAGCGCGATCCGCGGCACGGGCGACGCGAAGACGGACATCTGTCGCTGAATTTCGGCCTCGCCGCTCGCCGGGTCGGCCGCGGCCGCGAACGAGATATCGGTGTGCTGGTCCGCGAAGTACTCGCGGGCTTGACCGAGCTCGTCGAACGCGATTCCGCTGTGCGCGCTCCACGGCGCCCAGATCAGCACGACGTTAATGTTGTGCTGCTTGTCGCGCGGTGTCTCGGGGAAGATGTCTTCCCACTGTCGGTTCCTCGGCAGCGCCTCGGCGGCGGCGGGGAGGGGTTTGCTGGGGACGTCGAGCACGTTCGACGCCATCATGAAGCCCCGGTACTCCGGTCCATCGTAGCGGAAGCAGAGGCGGCCGTCCTTCGTCCAGCTCGGGAAGAGCGCCGAGCCTTTGAGGTTCGGCAGGGTGCGGATCGTCTTGTCTCTGAGATCGACGATCTGAATATCGTAGCCCGCGCCTTCCGGCTTGAGCGAGTGGAAGGCGATGTAGCGCCCGTCCCAGCTGAAATCGGCTTTAGCGCCTTTGATGCCAGTGTCAAAGATGTCGTCGCAGTTGTCGAGCCCACGCACGACGATGTTGCCTTCGACGAACGTCGTGATGCGCTTGCCGTCCTTGCTGATGAGCGGACGCTCGCCCGTGCCGACTTTGTCGCACGACTTCACCTTCTGGATAGGCTGCACGGCCTTGTCGCCGTTCAAAAAGTAGTAACGGCTGTCGATCGTGAGGATGAGATCCTTGCCGTCGCGCGTCGCCCAGCTGTAGTAGTCGCCGAGGCCCGGCGGCGCGACGTTACCGGTGGTCTGCTTGTTCCACACGTCGCGCACCGAGACGCCGTTCTCGCCGCTGTAGATCACCTTCTTCCCGTCCGGCGACCAGTACGCGTCGATCCCGTTTTCGGTGTACAGAATCTTCTTCGCTGTGAGATCGACGACGGTCTCGATGAGCCCCAGTCCGTTCGGGTGCCGGGTGTCGCGCTTTTCCGACGCGTAGACGAGAGTCTTGCCGTCGGGCGAGATGCGCGCGTAAGCGAAGACGCCTTCCTTCGGCTTGAGCGTGAAGAGTCGCGCGTACGTCGGTCCGGCGGGCGGACGTGCACCGACGGCGAATAGCGCAACGAGTAAAAGGCCGGCTCTCGATGTCATTTGCGTAGCTTGGAAAGGTCGAGCGTGAACACGCCTGGTGTGGTGGTGCCGGTCAGCGTGTAGATGAGTGTACGTCCATCCGAAGAGACCGCGAGGTCGCCGGTCGCGCGTTGCAGCGGGACCTCGACGAGCTTGCTGGTCTGCTTCGTCGCGATGTCGACGAGATACAGCGCCGCTTGCGGCTCTTGGTCCGACGGCAGACCGAAGACGACCAGCTGATTTCCGCCGGGTAGCAGCTTCATCACGGCGACCAGTGGGAACGGTGTTTCGATCGTGGTTACCGGCCTTGCGTCCGACGTCAACACTTCGATCGTCTTGAAGTCGCCGGCGGAATCCGCCGCGTGACGAATCGCGACGCGTTCACCGGTGGGCGAGACGGCGACGCCGCCGGCGTTGTAGCGACCGTTCGTCTTCGGCAAGACGACGACATCCGACGAATCGCCGTCGAAGACGACGCGGTGCACCTCGCCGTTGCGGGCGACGAGCGCAGTCGTGGGACTGATCGCGAGTCCGAAGTTCGGCGTCGGACCGATCACGAATTCGCGCAGCGCGCGAGTGGCGCCGCCGAGCTCGATACGCTGGAAGACTGCCTTGCGTTGCGGGCCGGTACCGGCGATGGTCGAAAGGATCACTGCGCGCGAGTCGGCGGTCCAGATAAACGTGCCGGCGTTGCTGGGGAATGCCTCACGCTGCTGCACGCTGCCGCCGGCCACGTCCAGCACGCTCAAGTGACGGTTGCCGGTCGGCGGTCCGCCGACGTAGCCGACGTGAGCGCCGTCGGGCGACCACGACGCGCCGCCGAGGTAACGATCGGGCAGAGAGACGGCGCGACGTAACGTGCCGTCCGCGGACCAGATCCGTATCTCGCATTGCTCGCCCAAACACATCCCCATCGAGAAGCTGTCGCCGGTTGGCGACCACGCGAGGTCGTAGAACTGGGGCAACGTGTCGATGAGAAGACGCGGAGCGCCGCCGGCGATAGGGACTGTGAAGACGCGGCGGGTGTCGCCGCGATCCGAGAGCACGAGTGTTGCCGGTGGAAGCCACCCTTCGATCGTCTCGCGTCCCGGTGGAGTGATCGTCGTACGCGTGCGGCCCCCCGAGTCGGCAATGACCAGCCGCGCGGAGAATCCGGTGTCGGCGTAGACGATGAGCGTGCCGTCCGGCGAAGTGCCCGGCCATCCGGTTGCGGCGCGCGGGACGATCGTCGTCGACGCGCCGCCCGCTGCCGGTACGCGGTGCAGGCTTCCGAAGATGCTCGGTGCGTTGTTCTTATACGGCAGGCAGCTCCAGTCCGGAATGCACTGCACGGGCGGGTTCGCGGCATAGATCACACTGCGCCCGTCCGAGGACCAGCGAATGCTTCCGACCGCGGAGCGCATGACGGGCACCAACGTCCGCTCTCGTCCGCCATTCACCGGCACGACGACGACGCCCTGGCCGACGCCGACGGAGTCGTCGCGCGCGAACGCGATCGAGTTACCGTCGGGCGAGATGGCGGGCGAGTCGCCCTCGAGCGCACTAACGCGCCGCTCCCGGCCAGCAGCCAGACCGGTGCGCGTGTCGACGGGAAGCACCCAAATGTGCTGCGCGCGCGACTCGCGATCGACGTGTCGGTACGCGAGCAGCTTGTCCTTCGCCCCGATCGTGAGATCCCAGACCTCACCGTCGGCGAGCCGGGTGGCCGCTTTCGTCGCTCGGACGTAGACCCAAAGCGCGCGCGTCGAGTCGGTGAAGTAGACGCGCTGCGTGTCGCTGGAGACAACGAGCTGCGTAGCTCGCTTGCCGGCGGGGAGCGCGTTGACCAGCCGAGCCTGGGCGGGCGCTTGCGCGGTAAGATTAAGCGCTCCGAGAACGCTAATAGCAACCACGACTCGAACCATCGAGCGAGCCTCCGGTGAAGCCTCAATGTTCTCACGGACTTCGAGGGGCGTCAACACCGAGCTCGATTGACTTTCAGAGGGACAACACGGCATCGTGAAGGGACGGGAGGAGGGTGCGTTGATGGTCGGCTCATCATTTCGTTCGACGCTCGCGGCGATCGGGTTCGCGGCGTCGCCGGCGCTCGCCGGTGCCCAACACGACACACACGATAAAGCCGCATTGGGGACGGTGCGGTTCCCCGTGTCATGCGCGCCGGCGGTGCAGGCGGGTTTCAATCGCGCGGTCGCGCTGCTCCACCACATGACGTATCCGCAGGCGCGCGCCGGCTTCGAGCAAGTCGCCAACCGAGATCCGCGGTGCGCGATGGCGCATTGGGGAATCGCCATGACGCTGTTTCAACCACTTTGGCCGACGCGGCCGAGCGTGCAGGAACGACGGCGCGGATTGAGCGAAGCGACGCAAGGGCTGTCTCTGGCGACGACGGCGCGTGAGAGCCTGTTCGTCGAGAGCGTCCGCGAGTTTTTCCAAGAGCCGGAGTCGAACGACTACTGGCAGCGCATTCAACGCTGGGCCGGTGCGCTCGAGAAAGTGCACGCGGCGTATCCGCACGATCCGGAGGCGAGCGCGTTCTATGCGCTCGGACTGCTCGCGTCGGTCCCGCCGACCGAAGTGTCGTCGCCGAATCAGACACGCGCCGCGTCGCTCTTGCTCGACGTGTACAAGGCGAATCCGGATCATCCCGGCGCGATGCACTATATCGTCCACGCCGACGATGTTCCGGGCCGTGAGCGAGAGCAGCTGGCGATCGTGCGCAAGTACGCGAAAGCGGCGCCGCGTAATGCGCACGCGCTGCACATGCCGACGCACATCTACACTCGGCTCGGACAGTGGAGCGACGTGATCGACGGAAACCTCCGCGCGGCGGCCGCCGCGCTCGAGGTGCCGGCAGGCGATCGCGGTCAGTTCGTGTGGGACGAGTTCCCTCACGCCGTGGAGTATCTCGTCTACGCCTACCTACAGCAGGGCGCCAACGAGAAGGCGCTCGCGCAAATCAAGCGCCTCGACGGGACGCCGCGTCTGCAGCCGAGCTTCAAGACGGCGTTTCATATCGCGTCGACGCAGGCACGCTACACGCTCGAGCGGCATGCGTGGAACGAAGCGGCGATCCTCACGCCGCGCCAGCCGGCGTCGCTCGACTGGGATCGGTTCCCGTGGGCAGAAGGCGTGACATGGTTCGCGCGCGGACTCGGGGCGGCGCATCTGGGCCGTCCGGCTGACGGGCGCGCCGCGTCGAATCGTCTCGACACGTTGGCGGCGCACGCACGCTCCAGTGGAGAAGATCTTTTCGCGCGCACGATCGACATTCTCACGCTCGGCGTCCGCGCGTGGACCGCGCAGGCGGAGCGCGACCCGACGAACGCGCTGGCGCTGATGCGACGCGCGGTGGAGCTCGAGGAGGCCACGCCGAAGCACGCAGTCACCCCCGCGCCGACGATTCCGGCATCCGAGCTGCTCGGCGATCTATTGATGGAGCAGGGGAAGCCGAGCGAGGCGCTTGCCGCCTACAACCGCGCGCTCGAGCTCTACCCGAAGCGGCTCAACAGCGTACGTGGCGCGTTACGCGCGCGACGGGCGTCGAAAGCCTGAGTGGCGGGGGGGGGCAGCGAATGACACTCGTCGCCTTCGTGCGCGGCGTCAACGTTGGCGGTCATCGACGTTTCCGTCCGAGTGTATTGGCGGACGCGATGAAGGCGCACGACGTGGTAAACATCGGAGCGGCGGGCACGTTCGTCGTTCGGAACCCCGGATCGCGCGCCAAGCTCATGGCCGAGTTGCGACGACAGTTGCCGTTCGACGCCGCGATCGCGCTCTGCGCCGAACGCGATCTGCTGCACATGGAGAGTGCGAACCCCTTCGGTAGTGCGGCCGCGAAACCCAATGTTGTGCGCTTCGTCAGCGTGCTCACG
>DATMHK010000075.1:0-49869 GCA_035554995.1 Gemmatimonadaceae bacterium | reverse complement strand
GAGGATATCGTCGGCTTTGACGAACGCGTCGTCCTCGTTCCGCAGCAGGTTCTCGAGGAGGATCTTGAGGCTGAAAGGAAGGCGGCTCGCCTTGTTACCCGATTGTGCCTCGATTGCCGACAGCCGATAGATGGCGTACGGCGCGCCGTCGACGTCCAGCGTCGCGCGGCTGTTGAAGGAATTCTTGCTTGTCATTTGGACGTTGTCTCTCGGTGCGGCGATGCGCCGGCGAGGTGACTGACGGAGCCACTGGCGGGACGCGCACGTCGACCGCCAGGCTGATGGTTAATCTAATGCGCCTTACGCCACCCGCTTGCGGTACTGGCGGATGGCGAGCGTGAGGAACCCGACGGCAAAGATGCCGAGGGTAGTGAGCGGCACAGCGATCTCGGTGAGGCCGGCGCCCTTCACGAGAATGGCGCGCGAGATCGAAACGAAATGACGGACCGGGTTCACGAGCGACGCAACCTGAACCCAATGCGGCATGCTGTCGATCGGCGTCAGAAGGCCGCTCATCAGCAGGTAGATCATGATCACGAAGAAGGACAAGAACATCGCCTGCTGCTGCGTCTCGACGAGCGTCGAGATCCAAAGCCCGATCGCCAGCGCGACAATGAGGTAAAGCCCCGCCGAACCCATGAGCAACACGAGGCTGCCGCGAATCGGGATGCCGAACACCAGGCGCGCCGCGACCAGTCCGAGCCCGAGATCGATCATCCCCAACACCCAGAAGGGCAGAAGCTTGGCGGTAATGAATTCGGCTTTGCCGATCGGAGTGACGTTGAGCTGGTCCAGCGTCCCCATCTCTTTCTCACGCGCGATGTTTTGCGCGGTGAGCAACGTCCCGATCATCGTCACCAGCGCGACGAGGATTCCGGGAACCATATAGTGCTTGTAGTCGAGGGTCTGGTTGTACCATGACCGGAGCCGAACCTCTATGTGGCCGGCACCGGCGAGCGGCGGGACATCCGACGCGACGTCCACGACGTTGCGTCGCGTCGGCGTGATTTCACGCCCCAGCTCAGCCGAATAGTCGGTGAGGATCTGCGCGGCGTATGCTTGCACGATTCCGGCGGCCGAGCCCTTCTCGGCGTTGACGTCGAGGCCGATCGGCGCCGCTTTGTCCCGCGTGAGATCGCGCTCGAAGTCGCGTGGGATCGTCACGACGATCGTCGCGTCGCCACGGAGCAACGATTCATTGGCCGCGGCGGGCGAAGCCGCCTGGCCGACGATGTCGAAGAGCCCCGACGCCGCGAACCGCGAAACGATGCCGCGCGACGTCGCCGAACGATCGAAGTCGACGAAATAGACGGGCGAACGTTTCACGGCGAACGTCGCCACGTTCGAGAGCACGAGCAGCTGGACGAGCGGCAGGACGATGATCTGGACGAGGCTCGCGCGGTCGCGAATCACGTGCAGAACCTCGGCGCGCGCCAACGCCAACGTTCGGCGGGCGAACCCGCGCAGCGCGGACACGGCGCTCATTGCAGCCGCACCTTGAAGGAGCGTGTGCTCGCGACGAGCAGAACGAGCGTCATCGCCGCCAAGACCAGTGTCTCTCGCCAGAGATAGGTGAGGCCGATCCCCTTGAGCATGATGCCCCGCGCGATCAATACGAACCAGCGCGCCGGGACGATGATCGAGACCCACTGCAGCGGGCGCGGCATGCTTTCGATCGGGAAGATGAAGCCCGACAGCATCTGCGTCGGCAGCATGGTTCCCATCATCGCGGCGAGCATCGCGACGCGCTGCGACGACGTACGCGCCGACACGAGAATGCCAAGCGACAGGGCGACGAGGATGAACAGCGTCCCTTCGGCCAGCAGCAGTGCGAGACTGCCTTGCATCGGCACGTGAAACACGATCTTCGCGACGCCGAGCACGGCGAGCACGCTCACGAACCCGATCCCGAGGTATGGCGCGACCTTGCCGACGATGATCTGCCAGGGGCGCAGCGGCGAGACGAGGAGCGCCTCCATCGTCCCGGTCTCCTTCTCGCGCGTCAGCGAAAGCGCTGTCATCAGCGCGGCGATGATGGTGAGCACCATTGCCATGAGCCCGGGCACGAACAGGTTCGTGCTCTCGCGCGTCGGATTGAAGCGCGAGCGCACCTGGGGCGTGATCCGAACCGCGCCGGACCGCTTTCCCATGTCGCTCTCGTACTGCTGGATCACCGCGTTCACGTACAGCTGGCGCGACGACCCCGTGTTCGGCTCGGTGGCGTCGGTGATGACGAGCAGTTGCGCAGCGTCCCCCGCGGCCAAATGCCGGCCGAACGCGGGTTCGAAAATGAGCGCGACCTGCGCTGTGTCGGTGCGAAAAAGGCGATCGAGGGGTTGCTCGGTCTGCGAAACGCCGATCACGCGGAAGATGCCGCCCGCCGCGAAGCGGTCGCGGATCGCGAGCGTCGTCGCGTCCGGCGTGGGATCAACGATTACCATGCGGACGTCGCGCACGTCGGTCGAGATCGAGAAGCCGAACAGCATGACCTGCACGATCGGCATGAAGATCAGCACGCCAAGGGTGCGCCTGTCGCGCAGGATGTGGTACGTCTCCTTCCGCAACAGGCCGTAGAGCGCACTCACGCGGCCGAACCCCCCCGCCCGGCGAGCTCGGGTCGCACGAGGCGCACGAACACTTCGTCGATCGACGAAGCCTCGGAATCACGCTTCAGCTCCGACGGCGATCCGATCGCCGCGATGCGTCCCGAGACCATGATCGAAATCCGGTCGCAGTACTCGGCCTCGTCCATGTAGTGGGTCGTCACGAGCACCGTGGTTCCGGCGTGCGCCGCTTCGTAGATCATCTCCCAGAACTGGCGACGCGTGATCGGGTCGACGCCGCTCGTCGGCTCGTCGAGAAAGACGATGCGTGGCTCGTGCAGCAGCGCGACCGAGAAGGCGAGCTTCTGCTTCCAACCAAGAGGCAGCGCACCGACGGCATCGTGCGCGGTGTGGCTGAGGCCGAGGCGCGAGAGAATGCGTTCCGTGCGATCGCGAATCTGATCGCGGCTCAGGTCGTAGATGCCGCCGTACAACTGGATGTTCTCGCGCACGGTGAGATCGTCATACAGCGAAAAGCGCTGACTCATGTAACCGATGTCACGCTTGATCGCTTCGCTCTCCCGATAAACGTCGTGGCCGGCGACCCAGGCCTCGCCGCTCGACGGAGTGAGCAGGCCGGTGAGCATGCGAATCGCCGTCGTCTTGCCGGCGCCGTTCGCGCCGAGAAATCCGAAGACTTCGCCCGGCCGGACGTCGAACGTGATGTGGTCGACGGCGGTAAACCGGCCGAAGGTGCGCGTGAGCCCGTTCGTGCGAATCGCAGCGCCGTCCGCCGGCGCGGTCATGCCGCGGCCTCCGTCGGCTCGACGACGCTCATGCGCGCGATGAAGACGTCTTCGATCGTCGGCGGCGTCGCCTCGACGCGCGCGTCCGCGAACCCCTTGTCGCGCAGGAACGCGGCTGCGTCGGTCGCCGCGTGTGCCGCGTCGACACCGACTCGATCGTCGGCGAGATGCAGCGCGTCGCCGAACGGATAGACGAGATGCGTGTGCGGATATCCGCGCAGCGCCAGGAGCGTTCGATACCGATCGCCCGAGCGGACGGCGAGCAGCGTTCGGTCGAACGACGCGGCGACCGCGGCGGGCGCGTCGGTGGCCAGGATGCGTCCGCTCTGCATGAGCGCGACCCGGTCACAGCGGTTTGCTTCGTCCATGTACGGCGTGGAGACGACGATGGTCAGGCCGGACGTACGCATCCGCGCCAACAGCTCCCAGAACTCTCGACGCGACACAGCGTCAACGCCGGTCGTGGGCTCGTCGAGAAAGAGAATCCGCGGCCGATGAACGAGCGCGCAGCAGAGCGCGAGCTTCTGCTTCATGCCGCCGGACAGCGCCGCGGCACGTCGATCGTTGAACGGCTCGAGCTGCGAATAGATCGGCGCGATCTGGTCGTACTCCCGCGCGATCGTCGTTCCGAACACCGAAGCGAAGAAATCGAGGTTCTCGCGAACGCTCAGGTCGGGATAGAGTGAGAACCGGCCCGGCATGTAGCCGATCTGCCGGCGAAGCGACCAGATCCCGCTCACGACGTCGAGGCCGAGCACACGCGCCGAGCCGGCGTCGGGCAGCAGCAGGGTGGTGAGAATCCGGAAGAGCGTCGTCTTTCCCGCCCCGTCGGGGCCGATGAAGCCGAACAGCTCGCCCTGTCGCACCTCGATTGTCACATGATCCACCGCCGCGACCTCGCCGTAGTGCTTGACGACGTCGTCGATAACGACGGGCGGTTCGGCCGAGCGCGCGGCCGGCGGCGGCGCGGTCATTTCGCGGCCGTCACCGGTGTGAGCTCGACGTCGGCGGGCATCCCGATCTTGAGCGTACCGCCTGGGTTGGGCACGCGAACCTTGATGGCGTAGACGAGGTTGGTGCGCTCGTCGCGCGTCTGGATCGGCGTCGGCGTGAACTCGGCGCGCGACGAAATCCACGAGACGACGGCTGGGAAGGCACGCCGGGTTCCCGTTCCCGCGTCGATCGTCACGGTGACCGGAGCTCCGAGCTTCACGCCCGCCAGCTGTGATTCGTTGACGTACGCGCGGAGCTCGACGGTGTCGAGATTCGCAATCTTGTACAATGGCTGGCCGAGTTGCACGAACTCTCCGGCGCGCGTGTAGAGCGTCAGCACCGTCCCGCGGGTCGGATTGACGACCCTCGTGCGACGGAGCTGATCGCGAACCTGCGCTGTCTTCGCGTCGTTGGCGGCGACGTCGCGCGCCGCCGTCCGCCGTTGCGCGCCGGCAGTCTCGATCTGGGCAACGAGTGTCTTGTAGTCGCGCTCCGCCTGATCGAGCTGCTGCGCCGTCGCCGCTTGTTGATCGTACAGGCGCTTGACCCGTTCGTAGGCGCGCTGCGCGATCGCGCGCTGGGTCTCGAGGACACCGATCTGCCGCGCGACCTCTTCGATGCGCGAGGCTGACGCGGTACGCTGCGCGACCGCCTGCTGTAGTTGGAGCACGAGCGCCGATGTGTCCACGACGGCCACGACGTCGCCGACGGACAACGTGTTGCCCTCTTTCGGCGTGAACGACTCGAGCTGTCCCGCCACCTGGGATCCGACGACGACTTCGATCGCCTCGACGTTGCCGTAGGCGTCCGGTCCTTTTTCGCCGCGACAGGCGGCGAGCGTGATCGCGGCGAGCATGGCGCCGCGGAAAGACATCCGTCTCATGGAACGTCCACTCCGATGAGTGTCAGGTAATTGGCGCGGGCTTGGGCCAGCTCGACCCGGTGTTGCGCGCGCAGCAACCGCGCGGCCGTCAGCTCCGAGGAGCGATCGACGAACTCGGCGGCCGTGATGGCCGTTTCGCGCAGCCGCGCGGCCGCCTCGCGCTCGATCTGCTCGCGAAGCGCGACGATGCGATCGTCGAGCATGAGCGTGGAATCGAGCCGAGCGATCGCCGCTATGAGCGGGCGTCCCATGCGCGACAGCGAGTTGGTGAACGCCGCTTCGCTCGCCTCGGCGATGTCGCGCTGCAGGCCGAGCGCTTCGCGCTCGCGCCGCACCGTGCCCCACGTGAACGGCGTCCATGTCAACTGGGCGCCGGCGATCCAATACGACTGCGCGCTGGTGTTCAGGACGTCCAATCCCGGCAGCGAGTAGCCGACGCGCCCGTACATGGAGAGCCGCGGGCGCTCCTGCGCCGCTTGCACGGCGCTCTGCGCCGTGAGTCGCTCGCGTGTCGCCTCGAACTGGGCGTACTCGGGACGGCGCCGTTCGTCGAGCGACATGGCCGTGGCGCCGACAATGGTCGAAAGATCGGGAACGGCGAGGACCACGGTGTCGGGAATCTGTCGCTTTGTAACATCGGAGAGTCTGGCGACGGCAGCCGCGCGGTCGCTGCGCAGCTGGAGCGATTCTTCCTGGCGCTGGAGGATCGTCGCGGCGATCAGAGCGGTGTCGCTCGGCAACGCCGCGCCCTGGCGGAAGCGAATCGTCGTTTCGGCGAGCCGCGCCTCGAGATCGATGATCGCGGCCTCCACCTGCGCCTGGCGCTCCTGGAGCACGAGCGCGGCGAAGAAGGCGTCGTTCACTTCTTGCCGGAGCGGAAACAACGCGACGCGGATTTGCGCCTGGGCCTCGACGAGTTGGGCGCGTTCGAGCGCCGTGCGAGGTCGGCGCGAGAAATCGAGCACGCTCTCGCGGACGTCGACGTGCGCATCGTACGTGTAGTGCGGCGGCGTCGGGATCTGGATTCCCGGGATCGGAACGGCGATCGAGGTGACGGCCGACTGGTACTGCAGTTGGCCGAAGCCGTTGAAGGTCGGCAAGCGTTCGACGTCGACGTTGCGCAGGCGCAGCTCGGTGGCGGCTGCCTGGAGCTGCAGCTGTCGCGTGCGCGGGTCGGCGGCGATCGCTTGCGTCTGCAACGCGCCGAGTCGGAGCGTATCGCCGGCCGTGCCCTGAGCGAGGCCGTGCATCGCGGCAAGCGATGTGATGGTGCATGCGGCCGCGAGGGTCGATCTCATGGGCGGAGCGCGTCGAGGAAGAACTGCGCGAGCGTCGCGGCGCGCTGTTTCATGAATCGGTCGTATCCGCGGTCGTCGAGCTGGAGAACCGCGCAGATCATCGGACGCGCGGCGAAAGGAAACACGCAGACCGACACCAGGTTCACGAGAAACTGATCCGCCGCGATCGGACGGATCCGCCCGTCACGAGCCGCTCGCGCCAATTGCTTCGATAGCGCGCCGACGAAGTCCGGCGCCTTCGGATTGGTCCGCAGCGTGCGCACGATCTCGAGTAGTTGGCCCGAACGCTCCGGATGCTGATTGAGCTCGCTCAGCACGTAGCCCGGGACGTACGGGACCTTGGAGAGCTGGGTGAAATAGAGCTCGACGACCTGGATGACTTTGGTCTCGATCTCCGCATCGCCGCCCATGATGCCGGCAAGCCGCGCGAACATCCCCGTCGCGACGCGTCGAAACACCGCCTCGCCAAGCCGGCTCTTGTTGCGGAAGTAGTAGTGAAGCAGTGCCTTGTTGACACCGGCCTCCTCCGCGATCTCCTGCATCCGCGCCCCAGCGGTGCCTCGGCGAATAAACACAACATGCGCGGCATCGAGGATGCGCTGTTCGGTATCCCGGTCCCGGCTGACATTGGGCTTACTCTTTGGTTTAACCATTCACTTTGACCAAACGGTTAACAAACTCTACGCGTTTCAGGGGATGTGCGCAACCACCGGCGTTTAGCTCTTCAAACTCGTCACGCCGTCTCCGTGCCTTTCAGCGAAAATCCGTGCCGTTCTCCGTGTCTTCTTTCGATGACTGACCCGGTCTCGAGGCCTGGAGGCCACTACTCAGTCCCATCTTGACGCGGATGAAATGCACAGATGCTCGCGGAAAGGCACGGAGACGGCGTGACAAGAGAACTGCCGTTGAATGAATGAAAAAAGACGGGCGCCGAGATCTCGGCGCCCGTCGTGATCACTGATGCTGCCACTTCAATCCGCGGCTAAGGATTCGGCGGTCCTGCCGGAGGATTGCCGCCACCGCCACCGCCGCCACCACTCATCGGAGTGCCGATGCCGGCGCCGCCGCCCATCAGCTGGACCGGTTGAGCGGCCGCGCCAGTCGGCGTCTTCTTCTTGATGAACGGAACGCCGTTGGCGATCCAATCCGCTTCGGGCACGCCTTTGAGGTAGTGATCGTAGAACTGGTGCATTCGCACTTCGACGTCGTACTGGTTGTCGTAGCGGGTGAACCCGTGGCCTTCGCCTTCATACGACAGGAAGATCACTGGCTTTTTCAGGAAGCGCAGCGCGTTGTAGAACTCGACGCCCTGCAGCCATTCCGTCGATCCGTCGTTCGTGCCCTGGAGAATCAGCAGCGGCGTGTTCATGTCCTTCGCGTGGAAGAGCGCCGACTGATCCATGAACAGCTCGAGATTGTCGAACGGGTTCGTGCCGAAGCGGCCCTGCCCGTTGATGTCGTAATTGTGCTGGTTCGTGCCCGTCGTCTTCCACAGCTGGTTGAAGTCCGCAACGAGATCGACCGCGGCCGCCCGAATCGCGATCGCCGCGAACATCTTCGACGTCGTCGAGATGTACGCGCCGCCCTGGCCGCTGAAGCTCCCTCCGTGCAGACCGACGCGCTTCGGATCGACGTATCCGAGATCGATCGCGCGCTTCACTGCCGCTTCGACCGAGTTCAGATGATCGGTGTGGGTATGCCCGGTGTGCAGATAAATGTCGGGCAGCAGCACCGCGTAGCCGTTGCTCACGTAGTCCACGTACTGCGGCGCCGAGGCGTACCGCGGTACCTCGTAGCGATTCTGCTGGTCCGACAGCTTCTCGTAGTAGTACACGAGCAGCGGCAGCTTCTGGCCCGGCTGATAGTCGTCCGGGATCGCCAGGGTGCCTTGCAGCGGATGGCCGTCCTTGTCCTTGTAGTCGATGAGAACGCGGTGTCCCCACTTGAACTCGGACTGCTGCGGGTTGGCGAGCGTGAGCCGTTGCGCATCAGCAAACTTTGAATTCGTCACCCAATAGTCGGGGAAGTCGGCGTACGTCTCGCGCGTGACGAGCACGCGGTCGGCGTTCTTCGCCTTGATCGGCCGGCCGAAAAAGCGATCCTCGTAGACGAGCGGGTTGAGCTTGTCGCCGTCGAGTTGATAGAAGCCGGCTTTCTTCGTCTTCGTGCCGAACGCCGTGAGCATGATCGGCTTCGACAGATCGATCGTGGCTCCCGCGCCACCGCGGCCGCCGCGGCCGCCGCCACCACCAACCGCGGGCGTCGCCTCCTCATCGTCCATCGCGAGATAGCGGAACCGGATCTCGTTCTTGCTGCCCACGCCATTCGTGAGGTTGCGCGGCGCGCCCGTTCCGTCGAGCGGCACGACCCACAGATCGTGGCGGTGATCGAGCACCACCGATTTGCCGTCCTTGGTGAATCCCGCGACGCCATACCCCGGCTTCTCGCCGGTATGATCGTCCTCGACGTCCACAAAGCTCACCGGCGCTTTGGCCGTGAGGTTCGTGGCCTTGTTCGCGGCGAGATCGTACGACCAGACCTGCTTGTCTTTCCAATACAGGAAATACTTGCTGTCCGGTGAGAGGCCGAGCGTGCGTTGCTGCGCCTTCAGCACCGGCGTCCGCTCACCGGTCGACGTGTTGATCCGGTAGACGTCGGACATCTGCGGCGCCGAGTCGTCGATGTAGCCCTTGTCGTCCTGGCCGATCGCCCACACACCGTCCTTCGTGAGCTGTACGCGATCCATCCGTGCATCGGCGAGCGCCACCACTTTCTTTTGCGCGAGCAGCACCGTCGCCGTGAAGGTGCGATTGCGATCCTGCTGCGCGCGGACCATCTGCACCGACTGGATGTACGGATCCTTCCAGTGCCAGATGTCGACGTTGCCGACCGGTTCGACGGCCTGCGTCGTGTCGCGGCGCTGCGGCGGACGCGCTTCCTGCTCCTTGAGCCCCACGAACAGCTTCGAGCGGTCCGCGCTCCACGACAACGTACCTTTCTCGCTCACGACCATGCTGTCCGGCAGCCCGGCGAGCTGCTTGCGTTCGAGCACGTACGTGGCCGGCTCCGCGCCGTCAACGCCGACGAACGCGACGATTGCGTTCTCTTTCTCGGTGAAACCGCGGCGCTCCATTCCGCGCAACGCCGCGAGCGCTGTCCCGGACTCGTCCCACGTGAGCCGCGCGTAATCGGCGCGGGCGTTGTCGAGCGTGCGGCGCTGCCAATCCTGCGTCGAGACGAGGAACACGCCATTGCCGTCGCGCTCCGTCGTCGAAACGGTGTACGCAAGCAAGATTCCAGGCTTATTGAACTCACCGGCCGTCACGCTGCCGATCAGCTCATCCACGCCGTCCGCGAGATGGTGGAGAATCATGTCCGTGCCGGCGACGGCCGGTGCAGGGGCACCATTCCCCCCGCGTCCGCCTTGGGTCTGCGCCGGAGCGGGCGTCGTAGCCGCCGGCGCGCCCCCCCCGCCGCGGCCGCCGCGGCCACCAGCCGCGTCAGGTCCGGCGCCGGGTCGCGCCTTACGCACCATCAGGGCGCGCGAGCCTTTAGAGAACGCGAATGACGCGACGTTCTCCCACGACACGGTCGCGTTTGTCGCCAGATTGCGAAGCTCGAGCCGCGCCGGACCGGTAGGTGCAGGACCGCCATCCGGTCCGGGCGCCGCGTCGCGATTGTTCGCGCCCGCCGCCGCGACGAAAAACGCGACCCATTTGGAGTCATCGGAGAACTGCGCGCGCGTGGCCCGCGGCACCGCCTGCACCGCGCCGCTGTTGAGATTTTTCACGAACAGCGTGTCGTCGACTCGCCGTTGTTGATAGCCGTACACCGCCCAGACGCCGTCGTCGGAGATCGCGACGTCGCGAATGGTTCGCCACTTCCCGATGTCGGCGATCGTCATCCCGCGCTTGTTGTCGGCGTGAGCGGTCGTCGGCGTCGTCGCGGCGCCGGTATTCGACGCATTGCGCGCCTGCTGCGCGGGGAGGGGGAGGGGGAGGGGGAGACCGGCGGCGAAAACGAGCATCAAGCCGGTGGCGCGGGAAATCGCTAAGGGGCGGAGGCGCATGGGAAACTCTCTCCGAGTCGTTGCGCGAGCTGTAGGGGGTGGCTGATCTTGCCGTGATGACTACGCGTGCGGATCCAATTCAGTTGACAACGCAGCTGATGTCAATCGACTCCACCAGCGGGCGCGAAGGCGACGTCATCGCCTGGTTGGAGCCACGCTTGGTCGATATGGGGTGGCGCACTCGCCGGATCCCCGTGTCGCCCGGCCGCTACGATCTGTACGCGACCACGGCCGACAGCCCCCTCGTCACCCTCACGACGCACCTCGATACCGTTCCACCCTTCATTCCGCCGCGCCTGGACAACGACCACATCCGCGGTCGCGGCGCCTGTGACGCCAAGGGCATCGCCGCCGCGATGATCTGCGCCGCCGAACGACTCCGCGAGGAGAACGCGCCCGTGGCGCTGCTGTTCGTCATCGGCGAAGAGGTGACCCACG
The DNA here is from genome assembly GCA_035554995.1 of Gemmatimonadaceae bacterium. Lineage (GTDB taxonomy): Bacteria > Gemmatimonadota > Gemmatimonadetes > Gemmatimonadales > Gemmatimonadaceae > JAQBQB01. The sequence continues at coordinate 38,839 of DATMHK010000075.1, read as the reverse complement.
ATGGCGCCCACGCGGCGAACGAAGCGTTTGCCTCCGGCATGGTGCCGCGGACAAATCGCGTCATCATCAACGGCGAGCCGACGGAGAGCACGCTCGCCGTTGGAACCAAGGGTGCCGTCCGCGTCATCGTGCGAACCATAGGGCAGGCGGCGCACTCCGCCTACCCGCACCTGGGCCAATCGGCGACCCGCGACCTCGTGCATCTCCTGGCCGAACTGGACTCGCTCGATCTGCCGACGGACGAGCTCCTCGGCAAGACGACGATCAACATCGGATCGTTGAGCGGCGGCGTGGCGGACAACGTCGTCGCTCCCTCGGCCGAAGCCCGCTTGATGATCCGGCTCGTCACTCCCGTCGGCGACGTGATGTCGCGTATCGAGGCGTGGGCGAAAGGACGCGCGTCCCTCGAGTGGGGTCCGATGGTCCCGCCGATGAAGCTCGGCGTCGTCGACGGATTCCAAACGTCGGTCGCGGCGTTCGCGACAGACATTCCCGCGCTCACCAACTGGGGAACGCCCTACCTCTTTGGGCCAGGCTCAATCCACGTCGCGCACCGCGACGACGAATGCGTCCGCATCGACGAGCTGCACCGCGCCGTCGATGCCTACGAGCACATCGTTCGCCAGGTCCTTACGCGGCTCCCCGCTCTCCAGACTTGAGCGGCACGATGCGATCCAACTTCCGCGCGATGATCGCGTTCGTCGGACAGTAGGCGACGAAATCGCCGTCTGCTGGCGACCAATCCACTGTTCGCGTCCGCGGATACGCCTTTCGGTCGGCGTCCAGTCCCATGAGGCTCGGGGCCAGCGCCGCGCAGAGGCCGCAGCTGATGCATCGGTCGCGATCCACCTCGAGCTCGAAGCGGCGCCGTGGGTAGACGCCGCCCGGCTGATCGAAATACGCGTCGATGTCCTCGAGCGCCTTGCATGCCGCGCGGTGGCCCTCGCGAATCGTCTCGCCGATGTTGGTGAAGCTGAGCCAGTCCTCGCCGCACCGCGGACGGATCAGCACCATCGGCGGACCGTTCCAGTGCGTGAGCGGGAACTGCTGGAGCGCGTGCATCATCGTCGTCGCGGCGCGCATGTAGATGTTGGCGAAGCCAAGCGACATCGCATCCTGGATCGGACGGAGGTCGGTGCTGCCGACGTCCACGGCGATGATCAGATCCGCGTCGAGCGCGGCGATGCCGACCGGCAGGTTGTCGACGACACCGCCGTCGACGCATAGCCGGTCGCCGACGCGCCCTGGCGGGAAATACCCGGGAAGGGCGCACGACGCGTACACGGCGTCCTGCACGTAGACGTCGCGCAGGCCCGGCGAACCCCAGATGACCGGCGCGCCGCGCTCCAGATCCACCGTATTCACGAGGAGCGGCATCGGCAGGTCCTCGAACGTGCCGCGCGGCACGACCGCGTGCGTCAGGTCGCGCAGCGGGTCCTCGAGGTAGATGGACGGCGAGCGCATGCGATCCATCAACATCCCGAAATGATTGATTCGGAACAGGTCGCGCCGGCGGATGGTTTGGGCGCGCGCCGAAAGCTCATTGACCGGCATGCCGCCGACACGGGCGGCGGCCAGCATGGCCCCAATGCTGGTTCCCGCATACAGCGTCGGCTGAATGCCGCGCTCGTCGAGAGCCTGCATGACTCCGATGTGCGCGAAGCCCTTCATGCCGCCGCCGCCGAGGACGAGCGCAATACGTCGCGAACGCGGTACCGTTGTTTGGCGAGTATCCACGAGTAAAAAAGATTTGCTGATGAGCGAGCCGATCCTTCGAAAAAAACGCGCCACAGGCGTTCGCGGTCACGCGGCGTCCGCCCGTAGCGTATGCTAGTGACTGCCCATACTCTTGTACCCGTTCGCGTCGCGCCCGCTCCCCTCCCCCTTCCCCCCTCGCCAGGGCCCTCCGCCTAACTTCTGCGCGTGAGTCGTTTATCCAGCGAGCAGTCTCTCGTGCGCGCGGTCGGCGTCTGGGGACTCGCGGCGAACATCGTCAATCTGACAATCGGCGGCGGGATCTTCCGACTGCCGGCGGCTGCGGCGTCGTCGCTCGGCCCTGCCGCACCGGTTGCGTATCTCGTCTGCGCCGCGGCCATGCTGCTCATCGTCTCGTGCTTCGCCGAGGCCGGGAGTCGCGTTTCCCTCACCGGCGGACCCTACGTGTACGCCGGAGTCGCGTTTGGGCCGTTCATCGGCTTCTTGTGCGGCGCGCTCCTCATGGCGGGCGTGGCGGTGGCAACGGCCGCCGTCGCGTCTTTTTTCGCCGATAGTGTTGTGGCGCTCTTTCCGGCCATCGGCGGTGGGGCGGGGCGCGCCACGCTCATCGTGGTTGTACTCGCCACGCTTGCCCTGATCAACATCGCGGGGCTACGCGGCGCCAACCGCCTGAACGCGTTCATGACGGTTGCCAAACTCGCTCCGCTGGCGATCCTCATCGTCGCCGGGCTCTTCGCCATGAATTGGCGCAACGCGTCGTGGCAGAGTGCTCCGACTCCTGCCGCGGTCACGCGCGCCTCGGCCGTCATGATTTTCGCATTTCTCGGCGTCGAGTCGGCGCTCATTCCGAGCGGCGAAGTCCGAAACCCCGCTCGCACGGTTCCGCGTGCCGTATTTCTCGCCGTGCCGGTCGTGGCAGTCGTTTATCTCCTCGTGCAGCTGGTGGCGCAGGGCTTACTGGGTGCTAACCTCGCCGGGCAGAAGACGCCGCTCGCCGAGGCGGCCGCGGTCGCGATGGGACCCAGCGGCCGCATGCTGATTCTCGTCGGCTCGTCCGTCTCGATGCTCGGGTATCTCGCCGGGATGACCTTCGCGTCGCCGCGAATGCTCTTCGCGTTCGCGCGGGATCGCTTCCTGCCTGCCCCGCTCGCATCCGTGCACCCGCGTTTCCGAACACCGCACGTTGCCATCGCGGTGCAGACGATCGCGGTCATGGCGCTGTCGGCGACGGGCAGCTTCGAGAAGCTGGCGATGATCGCCAACGGTTCTGTGCTCATAGTGTACGCGATCTGTTGCCTCGGTGTCCTGATGCTCAGGCGACGGGGCGTTCAGGAATCCGACGTCCCGTTCACTTCGTCGATCACGCGCTTTGCTCCATTCGCGGCCGTGGCCGTGATTGTCTGGCTGTTGACCGGCCTCTCGGCCGACGAATGGAAGTCGGTTGGTCTCTTGATCGTCCTCCTCGTCGCCGCCTACGCGATCAGCTCGCCCTCTCGCCGCGCCGCGCGCGTGGAAGAAGCCGCGTGACCGGGACGGCGGCGGATCCGCTGCTCGAGTTCCGCGGCGAGTTTCCAATTCTCGACCGCACGACCTACCTCGTTTCCAACTCGCTCGGCGCCATGCCCCGCACGGTTCCGGAGCGTCTCGCCGAGTACGTCGATCAGTGGGCGGATCTCGGGGTTCGCGCCTGGGCGGGCGCGAATGGCTGGTGGGAGATGCCCGTCGCAGTCGGCGACGAGATCGCACCGCTGATCGGCGCCGGACGGGGCGAGATCGCGATGCTGCCGAACGTCACCATCGCGCAGAGCGCCGTCTTGAGCGCGGTGCCGTACACGACGGAGCGCGACACGATCGTGATGACGGAGCTCGATTTTCCGTCAGTCCGGTACGCATTCGACGGCTTGGCGACGCGGCTCGGTGCCAGAATAGTCGTCGTGCCGAGTGACGACGGACTGGGGATCGACACGCAGCGCCTGCTCGACGCGATCGACGAACGAACCGCGCTCGTGGCCATATCGCACGTGTTGTTTCGCTCGGCGTTCATCGTCGACGTCGCGGCGGTGTGCGACCGCGCGCGCCGGGTCGGCGCCCGCGTCTCACTCGACGCGTTTCATTCGGTCGGCGTGCTTCCCGTGGACGTTCACGCGCTGGGTGTCGATTTCCTGAGCGGCGGCGTGCTGAAGTGGTTGTGCGGCGGACCGGGCGGCGCGTTCCTCTATGCTTCCGAGGAGGCGAGTCGCAGCCTTGCTCCGTCGTTCACGGGGTGGCAGGCGCACGAGCATCCCTTCGCGTTCGACGCGGAGATGCATTACGCGCAGCACGCTTGGCGCTGGCTGAACGGAACGCCTCCCATCCCGGCGCTGTTTGCCGCCACCGAAGGTCCGCGACTCGTTCGGCGGGCCGGCATCGAGCGCATCCGCGAAAAAAGTATTCGGCAGACCACGCGCCTGATCGAGCTCGCCGACGCTCAAGGCTACCGAGTGTCGGCGCCGCGTGACGCATCGCGGCGCGGAGGCACCGTCGCGTTCGACGTACCACACGCGTACGGCGTCGCGCAGGCCCTGCTCGGCAACGGTGTGATCGTGGACTACCGACCGAACGCCGGCATCCGCATCGCGCCGCACTTCTACACGAGCGATGAGGAGCTCGATCGCGCCGTTTCAATGATAGGCGACATTCTTCGCGACGAAGCATGGAAGCCGTTCGAGACCAAACGAGGAGTCGTGACATGACGGTTCGACAGGCCCGGCGCATTGTCGCGGCCATTGCGCTCGCCGTTCCGGCCGCTCGGGCGCAGCAGCCGTTCGCGCATGCCGACACCGCGGCGCTTCACAAGCAGCTCGACGCGCTCGCCGCCGCGCATCACGGTGTCCTCGGCTACGCGATCTCCAACCTCGACACCGGCGAACGTCTGTCACTCCGCGGCGACGAGACTTTCCCCACGGCGAGCCTGATCAAGGTTCCCATTCTCGTCACGCTCTACGATCTGGTGGAGCAGAAACAACTTGGGCTTGATGATCCACTAACGGTGCTCAAGATCGACCAGGTTCCCGGGAGCGGCGTATTACAGTTCATGCATCCCGGGATGTCGCTGACCGTACGCGATGCCGCTGTCTTGATGTCTGTGCTGAGCGACAACACCGCGACGAATTTGCTGCTCGATCGCGTGGCCATTCGTCGCGTTTGGCAGAAAATGGAGTCGTTGGGGCTGGGTCACACGAAGGTGCATTCCAAGACATTCCTGCGGATCACGAGCGTGGCGATGGACAGCTCGGTGAAGTACGGCCTCGGTGTGAGCACCCCGAACGAGATGGCTCGTCTGTTCGGACTTCTCGCGTCGGGAAAAGCCGTTACGCCGTCGGCGGACTCCGCGATGCTCGACATCCTTCGCAGCAACGCCGACGGAGAGCTAATGCAGCGAACCGTCGAAGGTGTGGTAGTGCCTCACAAGACGGGAGCGACCGATTCGGTCCGCACGGAGTGCGCGCTATTCCGGCTCCAGTCGCGCGTTGTCGCCTGCGGATTCACCAAGCAGAATCGCGACATTCGATGGGTGGTAGACAACGAGGCCCAAGTGACCCTCGGGAAGCTGGGCGCGGCGGTCGTCGCCGCCTGGCCAAAGCAGTCCTCGCCCTAGAACTGGCGCTGGCACAGATCACCTAACGCTGTAGCGCCGAGTTCGCCACGCTGTTGCGTCGGGGCAACGGCACAGCTCGCAACCCCGATTCTGAGGCTTTCCAGGGTGGTGGACGACCGTCCTACGTGGCCCGCGGTATGCCCTCTCGCTCGGCAACGGAGGAGGCCACCGTGTCGTATCGACGTCTGTTTCAGCTCGCGCTCATCGCCGCATTTCCCAAGCTCGCCGGCGCCCAGTTCACGACCTTTATTCCGCCGCGGGCTCAGACCTCTGACTCCGCCAAGGCCGTGATGGCCGCGGCCGAGCGTGCAAGAACAGACAGCTCAGTCAAGGCTCAACTCGCCCACATGAAAACGTGGGTGGACTCGGCGGCCGGGCTTCCGCCGGCCCCCACGAGTCCGAACCCCGCGGTCGATTCGGTCGCGCGCCTTCCCATTCGGCCAGACTCCGCAGCCCCACGCCCTCGCCCACCCCTGAGCACGGACTCGGTCGCCGGCGAAGTAATGCCCATGGCGCGTCGCGACACAGCACTCGAGTCGCGCGGGCTCACCGCGCCCGAAACCGCGAGTGCATTGCCGTTGCTCGCCGTCACCGGCGCAGGGCTGTTGCTCATCGGTGGAGTACTTCTCGGAACCGTTCGTCCGTCGAGGAACCGTGCGTAAACCGCTCGGCTACATCTTTTTCATCGTCGGAGCGCTGCTCCTCTCGTTTTCCTTCGGTCGCTACGTCTCGGGCGCGCTCGATGCCGATCGCGCACGCGCGGCGTGGGAATCCGCTGAAGCGAAATCGACCCTCGCACTCGCCCGGTCCGCGATGCGGCGGGCCGGCGCGCGCGAGGTGATCGCTGCGGGCGCTCCCGTGGCCCGTCTCGTCATCCCGCGACTCGCGCTCGACGAGATCGTACTCGAAGGAGTCGGCGACGATGAGCTCAACGCCGAGCCGGGCCACATGCCCGGTACGGCGCTCCCCGGCGAGGTTGGGAATTCGGTCGTCTCGGCTCATCGTGACCGCCATTTCAATCACCTGGACGCGATCTCCGTCGGCGACACCATCACGACGGAGAGCGGCGCCTTGAAGCAAACGTGGGTCGTCGTCGGGAAACGGATTGTCGGCAAGAACGAGCCGGCGCTTTTCCCCGCCAAGGATCCGACGCTGACGCTCACTACCTGTTGGCCGATCCGGTACATCGGGCCGGCGCCAGAACGGCTCATCGTAACGGCAAAGCCGCTCGCGGCCCCCGCGAAGCGCCTAGGGCAAGTCGCTTCGACCAACTGACGCTCTAATTGGGGTCAGACCCCAATTAGACCTTCGGAAATAGGGTCAGACCCCAATTGAGTTTTTGATTTCGATTGCGGTTTTTTCGGACCGTGCCAGCCACCTAGCGAACGAGTTTAGAATGCAGTGGGCTCTCTCCTGCCGCGCCCAACCATGCATCCACTCATTCGCGTTCTCCCGCGCATCGCCCGCGCTCTCGACGACGGCGAGCCCGTCGTCGCGCTGGAAAGCTCCGTTTTCGCTCAGGGATTGCCCCGTCCCGAAAACGCGCAGGCTGCGCGCTCGATGGTGGACGCAGTCGAGCGCGCGGGAGCTGTTCCCGGAATCACTGCCGTGGTTCGCGGAACTCCAACCGTGGGACTCGAGCCCGAGGAGCTCGAACGTTTCCTCAGGCGTGAGGGGATCCGGAAAGTCTCGGCGCGAGATCTCGCGACAGCCGTCGCCACGAAGGCCGACGGAGCGACGACGGTTGCTGCATCGCTCGCGCTCGCCTCAGCGGTGGGAATCCAGGTATTCGCTACCGGCGGGATCGGCGGTGTTCATCGCGACGCGCCGTATGACGAGTCGGCGGATCTCGCGGAACTGGCGCGAACGCCGATGGTGGTCGTCTGTGCCGGAGCCAAGTCGATCCTCGACCTCGAAGCGACGTGGGAACGTCTGGAGACGCTTGGCGTGACCGTCGTCGGCTATCGAACCAGCGACCTACCCGGCTTCTTCACCGCCGACACCGGAATCCGATTGGACACGCGTGTCGACCATGTGAGGGACATCGCGGCAATTTGGCGGGCTCACAAAGCGCTCGATCGGCGTCAGTCGGTTGTCGTCGTCCAGGAACCGCCGGAAGGCCATCGATTGTCTCGCGAAACGGTTGAGGCCGCAGTCGCGGAGGCGCGAGCTGCAGCGCAGCGGGACGCAGTTCGGGGTGCGGCCGTCACGCCGTTTCTTCTGTCCGAAGTAACTCGTTTGACGAACGGTGGATCGCTCGTGGCGAACGTCGCTCTCCTTCGCGAAAACGCGGCACTCGCAGGCGCCGTCGCGAAAGAAATCGCCATTGAACTTCATTGACCCCCGATGGTACTATAGGCTGACCCTCATGAGCTGGAGGCTTGCTGACGATGGCCAACCCGTTCCTGAGTTCTGAAGAGTATGACGAGCGCGCGCATCAGCTGTATAACGAAGGGCAGTATGACGAGGCGCTGGGTGTACTTCGCGAAGGACTCAATCTCTACCCGAATTCGGTAGAGTTGCATGTAGGGGTTGGATACGCCCAGTTGGCACGCGAGGAATTCGCCTGGGCGCGACGGTCATTCGAACAGGCGTTGGTCCTCGAGCCCGAACACGAAGATGGGCTCGCTGGGCTCGGCGAAAGCTTGCTGAAGCTCGGTTGCGATGATGCGGCATTGCGTTGCTTTCATCGCACCCTCGAGCTCGGCTATGCGGACGACACCGATCTCATGCTGCAGGTCGGCCGCTCGCTTTTCCGCGAGGGTTCGCTCCGGGAAAAGAGCGATTTCTTCGCCACGGCCAAAGAGTTCTTCGAGACGGCGGTTCAGCAGGCGCCGGAGTCCGCGGAATCCGTGGCCTGCGTGGGCTACACTCAGCATCGCATGGGCGACGACGAGGGCGCGATCGCCTCGCTACGCAAATCGCTCCAGCTCGATGGTGACCACGCCGAAGCGCGGATCTATTTGGCGAACATTCTCTACGATCAGGGCGAGAACGAGGCGGCCCTGTATCACTTCGAGCGTACCGGTCCGGAAGATCACTGGGATGAGCTCGGAATCTGGCGGCTGATCGAGCTCAAGCGTTCGCTCTATCGGCTCGAAGATAACGATCCTGAGCTGAAACCGTGGGACGATCGGCTGTCGGAGCTCGCCAGCGAGCTGGACGACGTCGACACGATGTTGATGGAATTGGAAACCGAAGGCGCGGATGCTGCACCAGGTGCAGAAACAGCTCGGGGCCAGCTCGAGCTCTTCGGCACGCTGCTCAACTCGCTCGCCGAGCAAAAGCAGACGCCGCAGCATCAAGTGATCGTGTCCGACGGGACTCAGGTCGACGGGTCCTGGGAGGAGATCGTGCGCCGCTTGCGTGACCAAACCGGAAATCCGACCCACACCGTGCAAGAGTTCATGACCGGTGTGTCCCAGCACGGCTTCCGGCAGACGGGTATCCGGATTCCGACCCACGACGCGGAGAGCTTCCTCCGCGGCAGCGCAGTAGCGGGGCTCCTCCGGATCGTTCGGTGAACACGTACGAACAGCGCTCCGCGCGCGCGGCCCTCGATGCCGCGCGCCCGGCGGTTGCGCGCCTCGACTCGAGTCGAGGTCCGGAAGACTTGGCGGCCGACCTCATCGAAACGTGGGGCGCGATCGAGGCCGCCTTGCGCACGCTCGTCGGCAGCACCGTGTTGACGGGTCAGCCGCTGATTCGCGAGGCACGCCAGCGCCAGGTCATCAACTTCGACCAGGCGAACACCCTCGCCGAGTTTCAGGCCGTGCACGACCGGCTCCAGGACACGAGCTACCGCGCGTCGGACGGCGACGTGGCGTCCGCGCGAGGCGCATTCGCGAAGCTCGACACGGCGCTCGCGGGCGAGGTCGTTCCCGCGCCACGCACCGCGACCCGCGAGGTCCCGCCGACCGCCGTCGACACGGCGGCGTCGATGGAAGTCAGCGCGCCGGCGGGCAGGACCATGCCGTCGTGGGCAATTCTCGGCGCGGCGACAGTCGTACTGCTCCTGTTGATCGGCGGCGGCTATCTCATATTCGGCCGTGGCGGGTCGGACTCGATGCAGCAGGGCATTACCGCCTATCAGCACGGGCAGCGCGAGGTGGCGGTGAGCGCGTTCGGTCGCGCGGCGCGCGAGAATCCAAAATCGGCGCTGCCGCACGTGTACCTGGCGCGCATGGCGCGCGAGGTCGGCAACTTCACGCTCGCGGGCCAGGAGCTTGGGCTCGCGCTGCAGGCTGAGCCGAACAACGCGGTCGCTCTGCGCGAGATGGGCGCAAACCTGCTGACCCAGGGAAACTACGAGTTGGCTCGACGCTTCTACGTTCGCGCTGTGCAGGCCGACCCGACCGACAAACAAGCCCAGGGCTACCTTGGCTGCACGCTCATGCGACTCGGCCGCGCGACTGAGGCGGCGAACTTCCTGAATCGGGCGGGTCCGGGCGTCTGGAGCAATTGCACGCCGGCGACAACGCCCACCGCGCAAGCCGCAGGCACTCTTCCGCCGATCCCATAACAACTGCTCGTGTTTCCAACTATTGACGCCGCGTCCGTCGTACGCACGCGGTTGCCGAACGGTCTCACCGTCCTCATTCGGCAGGACCGCTCGGCTCCTGTCGTCGCCATCGTCACCTACGTCTGCGCGGGCTACTTCGACGAGACCGACGACATCGTCGGCATCGCGCATGTGCTCGAGCACATGTACTTCAAGGGGACGCCGTCGCGCGGCGTCGGCGAGATCGCCAAAGAGACGAAAGCCGTGGGCGGCTATCTCAACGCCGCGACGATCTACGATCACACGGTTTACTACACTGTGCTGCCGTCGTCCGGATTCGCGCAGGGGCTCGACGTGCAAGCGGACGCCTACGCCCGCTCGCTCATCGACGCGGGCGAGTTGGCGCGCGAGCTCGAGGTCATCATCCAGGAAGCGAAGCGCAAAGCGGACAACCCCGGCGCGGTTTCCACGGAGACGTTGTACGAGGTCCTCCACGATCGGCACCGCATTCGTCGCTGGCGAATCGGACGCGAGCCGGGATTGCGAGCGCTGTCTCGTGACGCGCTGGTTGGCTTCTATCGCAACTTCTACCATCCGGGCAACACCATTCTCTCGATCGTCGGCGATGTCGATCCATACGACGCGCTCGCCGAAGTCGAACGAAAATACGGTTCGTTGCCGTCGGGCCAGCCGTCGCGCAATCGCGGCCCGACAGAGGAGGGAACCGCCGGCTTTCGCTATCGCGAATGGACCGGCGACATCGGACAGACGCAGCTCGCACTCGGATGGCGCACGCCGGGAACAACGCACCCGGACACGCCCGCGCTCGACATGCTGGCAACGGTGCTCGGAGGCGGACGTGCCTCGCGTCTCTATCGAGCCGTGAGGGAACGCCGCTTGGCTTCCGCGGTGACGGCATACAACTACACACCAACTGAAATCGGTGTTTTCGTTGCGCACGCCGAAACGCAGCCGGAGCACGCCGCGTCCGCGGCGCGCGGAATCTGGGAGCAGATTCGCGCGATTCGCGAAGGCGACCTCGGCGAATTCGAGCTCGAGCGCGCGAAACGTATTCAGGAATCACACTGGCTGCGCCGCCTCGAGGACATGGAAGGCCAGGCGAACTACCTCGCCGAGTGGGAGGCGCTCGGCGATTGGCGCATGGGCGAACGTTATCTCGAGCGAATGCTCACCATGACTCGCGCCGACGTGATCGAAGCGGCGGTTCGACACCTCGATCCGGACAACGCGTCCGCCGTGCTCTATCGTCCGACGACGTCGTCGCAAGTCGCCGGATCGCGCGAAGAGATGCGCCTGATGCTCGATCACGAGCCGCGTCCCCAGGGCCTCGGGCCTCCGGCGCCGTACCAGGCGCGCGCACTGAGGCCCGCCGCGCGCCCTGAGTTCGTTCGCGAGGAAGCCGGCGTCCGCGTGTATCGAACGGCTCAGGGAGTGCCGATTCTCGTGCGAAGAAAGCCCGGCGCGCCGCTCGTGCACATCGGCGTCTATGGCGCCGGCGGCTCGTGTGACGAAGAGCAGGCGCTTGGCGGTCTCACCACGCTCACAGTCCGTTCGGCGCTGAAGAAAACGGTGACGCGATCCGCGCTGCAGATCGCCGAAGAAGGAGAGATGCTCGGCGGCAGCGTCAGCGGTCTCGCCGCGGCTGAAAGCTTCGGGTGGACGATCTCGGTGCCCGCTCGCCATGCGTCGTCCGCGGTGGAGTTGCTGAGCGATGTCGTGCAGCATCCGACGTTCGACGACGACGTGCTCGAGACGGAACGCGCCGTCGCGATCGCCGACGTCGTCGCGGCGCGCGACGACATGTACCGGTATCCGATGCGTCTCGCCACGCAAGCGGCGTTCGCCGGACACTCGTACGGAATGCCGCCGAGTGGAATCGAAGAAACGCTCCGCGCGATCACGCGCGATCAAGTGCGCGAGTGGCACGCCTCGGAGGCGCTGCTCTCGGCCTCGGTGATTGCCATCGTCGGCGACGCCGGGGCCGACGAGCTCGCATCGATCGCGGCTCGTGGCTTCACGGAGTTGAAGCATCGCGAGCCGCGTGCGCTCGCGACGCCGTCCTGGCCGCGCACCATCACGACGTCCGCCGAGCCGCGCGACCGCGCGCAAACAGCGCTGGTCGTTCTGTTCCCGAGCCCGCCGCGCAGCGATCCCGATCGTTTCGCGGCCGACATGATCGCCACGGTGGCGAGCGGCCTGGGCGGTCGGTTCTTCGACGAGCTGCGCGACAAACGCTCGCTGTGCTATACGGTGGCCGCGTTCGCGAACGATCGGCGCCTCGCCGGCAATTTCGCGTCGTACATCGCGACGTCGCCGCAACAGGAAGACGCAGCGCGCGAAGGACTGCTCGCCGAATTTCGCCGACTGCGCGACGAGCCGGTGACCGCCGAAGAGTTGACGCGCTCGCAAACCTACACCGTCGGCGCGCACGCGATCCGACAGCAGAACGGCGGCGCGGTGCTCGGCGAGATGGTCGATGCGTTTCTCTTCGGCTCGCTCAGCGAGCTCCTCGAGCACGACGATCAAGTCCGCGCCGTGACCGCCGACTCAATGCAGCGCGTTGCCGAGAAATACTTCGATCAAAGCCGACGCGTCGAAGGCATCGTGCGCGGGACGGGGAAGCAAGTTTGAACTCGGGCGACGGGCGATGGGCGGTCGGCGGTGGGCGATGGGGGAGGGACGAGGGACGACACTGCGAAAGCGTGTCATCCTGAGCGAAGCGAAGGACCTATTCTCCGAACCTGGTAACTAAGTTCAGCAAAGTAGGTCCTTCACTCGCTGCGCTCGCTCAGGATGACACTCTTGCGCTGTCGCCGCCCATCGCCCATCGCCCATCGCCGATCGCCCGCCGCCCATGCTTCTCGATCGCATCGTCCTCCGCGAGATCTCGCTTCCACTCAAGGAACCGTTCCGGATCTCCTCCGGCGTCGAAACCGTTCGGCGAATTCTTCTGCTCGAACTGTTCGATCGCGACGGGGCTCATGTCTGGGCGGAATGCGTTGCCGGTGCACTTCCCAACTACACCGCAGAGACGATCGACACGGCGTGGCTCGCGATCCGCGAATGGCTCGCGCCGCGCCTGCTCGGCCACGCCGTTGACCGCGCCGCCGATGTCCACGCTCGGCTCGCCACCAATATCCGCGGCCACGCTATGGCGAAAGCCGCCCTCGAGATGGGCTCCTGGGCCCTCGAAGCCGTCCAGCTCGGACGGCCATTGAGCCGCCACTTGGGCGGCGACCGCGCGGGACTGCGCGACGCCGTCCCGACGGGGATTTCCCTCGGACTCCAGGCCACGCCTGCCGCGCTGGTCGAGCGCGCCCGGGCCGCCGTTGCCGCGGGCTACCAGAAGGTGAAGCTCAAGATCGAGCCGGGGCGCGACGTCGCCTTCGTCGGCGCCGTTCGCGAAGCCGTGGGTCCCGAGATCGAGCTCATGGCGGACGCCAATGCGGCGTACGCGCTCGAGGATGCGGCGCACCACGCCGCGCTGCGCGCGCTCGACGCGTTCGACTTGCTCATGCTCGAGCAGCCATTGGGCGCGGACGAATTGTTGGGGCATGCCACGCTGCAAGCGGAGCTGAAGACGTCCATTTGCCTGGACGAATCGATCATCGACCGGAGCCGCGCGAAGGCGATGCTCGCCCTCGGCAGCGGTCGGATCATCAACATCAAGCCGGGGCGCGTCGGCGGGTTCACGGAGTCGCTGGCAATCCACGACCTGTGCGCGGCGGCGCAGCCGGTGGTGCCGGTGTGGTGCGGCGGCATGTTGGAGAGCGGAATTGGGCGGGCGTACAACGTGGCGTTGGCGAGCCTGCCGAATTTCCAGCTGCCGGGTGATCTCAGTCCGAGCGCGCGGTACTGGGCGCGGGACGTGGTGACGCCCGAGTGGACGATGAACGCGGATGGATTGGTGCCGGTGCCGGCGTCGATGCCCGGCCTGGGCGTCGAAGTCGACACGGGCTTCATCGAGAGCCTGACGTCTCGCAGCGAAACGCTCGAAGCGAGTCTGCAGCTCGCAGCGAATCGCTGAGCGTTGGTTCAGGTTATCGCGCGGATTCTTGGAGCTGCCGAATGGCGCGCATCACGCTTCCGGCCACGGGCCGCAGGCGGCCGTTGGGCGCGCGGAGACCGCGCGCCTGCCCGTAATCGCCGGCTTCATACACGATCGCGCCCTTGATCTCCGGGTGATTCGTTGCCCACGCCAGAACCTCCCACACGGCCGACTCCTGACTGCGTTCGCCGTAGGCCAACGGGTAACCGCCGGTCGCGAACACCCAGTGGTCTTTACGAGGCGGCGTCACGCGCAACCAACGATCGGCGGTGCGCGTGTCCGCCTGAATGCCGCCGCCAACGTACGGTGACGGGAAGAGCGAGAACCCGAGGATATCGATCGGCGATCGCGGCGATGCTGCCCACGCGTACAGCGCGCTGTCGTTTCTCGTGTACGACGACGCGGAGACGCCGATTCGTACCTTGCGATCGATCGCCCTCGCGGTTCGTGCCGCGGCGATGAGATACGATTCCCATCGCGCGACGGTGATCGGGCCAAGTGCGCGCTCGCCGGCTGAGTACGGGTCTTCCGCCGGCAAGATGATGTCCGGGTGCAGCCGCTCCATCACCCGACGCAACGTGGCGAGCCGTCCATTCTCGTCGAACTCGGCGCGCTTGAGCTCCGGCAGGATCGTGCCGCGATATCCGATCGCCACCACGATTGGCGTGCTGTCGCGTCGCACCGGCTCGAGAACGCGGGCGATCGAATCGAGCGCTTGCCGCGTGATGCCGGGAATGACGACGACGGAGATCGCGTCCACGTCCAGCGTGTCGAGCAGCGCCGAATCGGCGCGGACAGCCGGCGGCGGCGGCGGACTCGCCATGTCGGGAAGGATTTTCAATCCGACGGCAAAATCCGCGTCGGGTCGCTCGCGCAGCTGATCGCGACGGTGTGCTTCGTAGTTGCGGAGCTGCACGACGGCGCGCGGCAGTCCGATCGCGACGATGAATGCGCACCAGAGCGACGCATAGAGCGACACGAGGAATCGGAATGACGCGGTAAGACTGTGCAGCGCCGGAAACGCCGGCGACACCATCGGCACGTTGAGAAAGAGCGGAGACGCCAGCACGCCCGATGTCCCGCCCGCGAACACCATGGCGAGACTTTGCGCCGCAAGCAGCGATACGAGCGGCTCGGCGGGCGAGTGACCGTGCGCGACGGCGAATCGGATGATGCCGATCACCGCGATCAACAGATTGTAAATCAGGATCGGAATACCCCAGGCGACGTTGACCAGTCCGCGCATGAACGCGTACACCGCTTGGGCGGCGAAGAGCACCAGCACGGCGGGCCACACCCAATCCATCGTCGCCACGGCGCGCCCGGTGATGACGGTGGACGTCGCCAGCGTGAAGAGCAGGCCCGGCACGAGGAGCAGCGCCGCGAGGCCGCAAATAGCCTGAAAGACGCGCGGCGCCTGATCGTTCTGCGCGATCCGGCCGGCGAGCACGACGTCCCAAACGATGATGATGACGGTCAGTGCCAGGTGCGCCGGCGCGAGCAAGCCTGTCATCCGCGAGTGCGAGTTGCGGTCTTTACCACTGAGTCGGCGAAGCCTAAGAACGCCCTTTCATGCTGGCAAGCACTTCGGTGCGTGTGTCCTGAGTCAGGCCTGAATCTCGCTAGCAAGGGCTTCGGCCTATATCTACCTTTGGTCCATGGCCGCGCCGGCGGCGCGCACGAAGCTGCGCGCCCTCCCCAACATCATTTCGTCGTCGCGGCTGCTGCTCGCCGCCGGATTCGCCATGGTCAGCGACGCGGATCGGCGTCTCGGGCTTGTCGGCCTCGCCGCGTTCACGGATTTCCTCGACGGGTGGATCGCGCGTCGTGCCGAGTGGACGACGAAGTGGGGCGCTCTCCTCGATCCGATCGCCGATCGCGTCTTCGCGCTCGTCGCCGTGCTCACCTTTGTCGTGATGGGCGAGCTGTCGATTGCCGGCGCGCTGGTGATGATCTCGCGCGACATCATGACGGCGATCGGGTTTCTCGTCGCGCGGATCATTCCGTGGCTTCGTCCCGTCGAGTTCAAGGCGCGTATGCTCGGGAAGATCGTCACGTTCCTACAGTTCGTGACCTTCGTCGCGCTACTGCGCTTTCCGGTCGCGGTGACGATTTGCCTGTGGCTTGTCGGCATCGTGTCCGTGCTGTCCGTCATCGACTACACCTACGCGTTGTGGCGGGCTCGCGCGCGGTGAAAGCGCGCGCGGTCGTCGTGGTCGCGTTCTTCGCATCGGGGACAGTCTCGGCTCAACAGGCGCCTCCCCGGCCGTACGCCGAATACCGCGCCGATGCGATCATTGCGCGGGGAACCGCCGCGCAGCTCGGTGCGGGCCTGGTTCTGCCGCTCGGCGTCTATGTGCGCCTCGGCGTCGACGCGGCGGCGGGCGCGACGTGGCGACACGGCGAAACCGTCGGGGGCGGACGCGTGGACGCCATCGCGCGGTTCCTGCTCGACCCCTTTCGCGAGTCGCGTCTCGGTTTTTCCGTCGGCGGGGGCGTGAGCGCGCCGATCGGGAGCGCCGAGCCGTCGCAGCCGCCCTATCTCACCGCGGTGCTCGACCTGGAGTGGCCCCGGCACCACGGCCTCACGCCTGCCCTTCAAGTCGGGCTGGGTGGCGGCACGCGAATCGGCTTCGTCTTGCGGCGATCACCGCTGCAGTGGCGATGAGCCGGAAATCGAAACGCCCCCGGGTTGCGGGGGCGTCGTCATATGCTGCTCGGTGCTATGCCGCGACCGTGTCGTCGCGCTTTTTGGGCGGTTGCGAGAAGCGCTCGCCCAGCTTGCGCAATTCCACGATCTGATCGCCGTTCAACTCGGGATAGCGCTCCGTCATATACGCCATCGTCTCGTCGAACCACTCGGCTTCGTGTTCGGGAGCGGACCCGACCACGCCGCACCGCATGATATGCTGGAACAACTCGTCGCGAGCTTCCTCGAAAGGCGAGGGTGTCGCGGGGGACTTCACTGCTCTGTTCTTCTGTTTGGCCATGTATGAGCGTTAGGGTGAGAGACAGGAGAATTTAGCGGTCTTCCGAGGGCTTTCATAGCGGGCCCGGCCCGACGAACGCACACTCACCCTACGTGCTCCATAGCGCAATCGCTGCGCCGTGGCACGCGCGGATGAACCGAGACCGCTGATGGGCTCAGTCGGCGCGAACGATGAGACCGGACGCACCAACGAACTCGAGGATCATGTTCGCCAAGGTGTCGGGGGCCTCTTCCGGAACGAGCCGCCCGGTGCCTGGAAGACGAACGAGCCGGCTTCCGGGAATAGTATCGGCCAGACGATCGCCAAGTTTCGGGCTGACGAACATATCTTGGTCGCCCCACACGATCATCGTGGGACAGTCGATTTGCCCGAGCTCGATGTCCGTCATGTCGTCCTTGTCGACCGATCGCGCGAGAGCCAGAAGGTGATTCAATCCTTCCTGTCCCACGTACGGTGCGAGATATCTTGCCACCAGCGACTCCGGCATGTTCTCCGGCTTGGAGACGCTCCGCTCGAGCAGCTCGCGCATCAGCGGCGCCGCGCCGAGTATTCCGCGGGACACGCGAAGGGCATACCGGCCCGTGTTGCGCTGCATCGTCTTGATGTCTTCCGCCGGGACATCGTCCAGGGCGATCGCGTTGATCAAGACCAGTCGCTCGACGCGTTCCGGACGCGTATAGGCGAGGTGCATCGCGATCGCGCCGCCGAGGTCAATGCCGACCATCGTTGCCTTCGACAGCCGGAGCGCGGTGAGCGCGCGGTCCAGGTATTCCGACTGGGCCTCGATCCCGTATTGCGCGTCGAACGGTCGGTCGGATTCGCCGTAGCCGAAGAGGTCAACCGCGAACGCCGTCCGGTTGGCCTGAGCCAACGCCGGCCCGACGTCCCGAAACAAGAAACTGCACGTCCCGAAGCCGTGTATCAGGAGGATCGGGGCTCCGCCATGCCCATACCGCTCGACATGCATCGATCCGGGTCCAACCGGAATTCGGAGTATATCGGCGTCCATGAGGGCGGGAGCGGGTATTTGTACTGACGGCGTCTGCACAGGCGTTCAGCTTGCGCAACCTGGGTACCATCATAGCATCTTTCGGCCGCGTGCGATGTGGCCGGCTCACGCGTCTATCGGAGTAGCGGTTCGCCATGACGGAGCAGGAGCAGACTTACGACGACGGCCGGGCGCGCAATCTCGAGGCGCTCCTTCGGGCCCTGGCAGATCGAATACGTGAGTTGGACGGCCAGGGGAAACTTCTCGACCAGGCCGGCGAGCTCATGCGCCTTATTGGCGACGTCCGCAGCGAGCTCTTTCACTACGAAGTCAGGATCACTTACGACACCCCCGAGGTAGCCGAGAATCGGCGCATCGTTCGGGAGGCTGAGGAGAAAAGTACGGACTCATGGCAAACAAGCGAGTGGAAACCGGACGAGGACGAAAGCCCGGAGTGGTGAAGTCGTCAAAATCTTCGACGAGCAACCGCGCCTTCTTCCTGCTCATCGGAATCATCGCCGTCCTCGGCATCGGCGCGCTCACCTACCTGTCCACGCGTCCGAGCGGCGCTGCTGCCGCCGCGAGCCCGATCGACACGACGCTCCCGAAGATCGAATCACAAGGCTACGTCATGGGCAACCCGAACGCCGCTCTCGAGGTGACCGAGTTCGGCGACTTCGAGTGCCCGCAATGCGGCCGCTTCGCGTCCATCACCGAGCCGGACGTCCGCTCCCGTCTCGTCAACACCGGCACGATCCGCTTCCGTTTCATCGACTATCCGTTGCCGATGCACGCGAACACGTGGAATGCCTCGCGCGCCGCGGCGTGCGCCGACGAGCAAGGAAAGTTCTGGGAAATGCACGACGCGATCTTCGCGAATCAGGACCGCTGGAACGGCGAAGCGACGCGCAATCCCGACAAGGTCCTGAAGCAGATCGGCGCCCAGATCGGCCTAAAGACCGATGCATTCGATCAATGCATCGACACGAAAAAGACGCAAGCGAAGGTACAGGCGCACCATGAGATCGCGACGAAGCGCCAGGTGAACGCCACGCCGACTTTCGTCATCGGCGACCAGCAGATCGCGGCGTACATGCCGTACGATCAGTTCAAGTCGATGGTCGACTCGGCGCTCGCGAAGCAGGGTTCACCCGTCAAGGCGCCGGGGAAAGATCCGGCGGCTACGCCCGCGACCGACACGAAGAAGCCCGCCCCGCTCAAGAAAGGCCATTAAGCGCCATGTCGCGCCGCAAATGGATGGCCGTCGTCAGTCTGGCCGGCCTCTTTCTTGGCGTGTACCTCACGCTCTATCACTACGGCTTCATCGGAACGCTCGCCTGCAACGTCTCGTCGTGCGAGAAAGTGCAGACGAGCCGCTGGTCGATGCTGTTCGGGCTTCCCGTCGCGACGTGGGGCGCGGGTTTCTACGTGTTGATGCTCACGCTTACGGTCGCCGGCCTGCAACCGCGCTACGAATCATCGCGCGGACTCGCGCTGGTGATTCTGCTCCTCTCCGGTTGGGGTTTGTTGTTCACCGCGTGGCTCAACTACCTCGAGGCCTTCGTTCTGCACGCGTGGTGCGAGTGGTGCCTCGGCTCGGCGACGATGGTGCTGATCCTGTTCGTGCTCGCGCTGTTGGACTGGCGAGGTGTCAGAGCGGACGGTGGCCTCGACGCGTTGGCGGACGAACCTACGCTCTCTTGATCGTCCGCTGCTGCCCGCGGCCCTGCGACGCATCGTTCAAGCGCAGTTTCGGACGCTCCTCGACGACATCACCCGCGTCCACCGCACGACGGCGATAGGGCACCACGTCCTGTCCAAGCACGACGAGCGTTCGGGTCGCCACCGTACTCGCCAGCGGCTCCGGAATCGCCATCTCGCGAATGTAGCTGTCGATGGCCCGGTCGAAGCTCATGTCCTCTGCCAGCGTGTCCACGAACATCAGCGCGTTATCGACGTGCGCTCGGATGATCGCCTCTTCGGCACGAGCCTGGGCAAGCCGGAGGCGTCGCTCGGCGGCGGGCTCGAGCTTTCGGCGGAAGATCCGCTCCGGAAACAGACGGCGAAGGAAAGCGAACATAAGCGTGGCCTGAGGTAGACGACGTTGTCAGCTAGGGGGGCACAAGGCATACCACCGCACTGGGCGTCAACTCTCCCGCTCTTCGTACTGGTCCTTCAGCGATGCAACTACGCTCGGGTCGGCAAGGGTCGTCGTATCGCCGAGCGCACGGCCTTCGGCGATGTCGCGCAACAGTCGGCGCATGATCTTACCCGACCTCGTCTTTGGCAGGTCCGCAGAGAATAGTACATCGTCAGGCTTTGCGATCGCGCCAATTTTTTCCGCCACAAAATTTCTTAGCTCATCGCGCAGTTCCGCGCTGTGCTTGAATCCTTCGCGCAGCGTGACGAACGCGGCGAGCGCCTGCCCTTTGAGCTCGTGCGCACGCCCCACCACTGCCGCTTCGGCGACAGCCGGATGCTCGACCAACGCGGACTCCACTTCCATGGTTCCAATCCGGTGGCCGGCGACGTTCAGCACGTCGTCGACGCGGCCGAGGATCCAGTAATAGCCGTCTTCATCGCGCTTGGCGCCGTCGCCTGGGAAATAGAGGTCGGGGCGGCCCGGCCACTTCGCGAAATAGGTCTGAACGTATCGGGCGTCGTCGCCCCAAATGGTACGCAGCATCGACGGCCACGGTTTGGTCAGCGCGAGCAACCCACCCCCGATCGGAATCTCCTTCGCGTTCGCGTCGAGTAGCGCCGCCGTGTAGCCTGGCAGGGGCATCGTCGCGCTTCCCGGTTTCGTTTCCGTCAGTCCGGGCAGGGGAGAGATGACGATCGCGCCGGTTTCCGTTTGCCACCATGTATCGACGATCGGACAGCGCTTGCCGCCGATCTTCTCGTGATACCACATCCACGCTTCCGGGTTGATGGGCTCACCGACCGAGCCGAGAAGCCGAAGCCGCGAGAGATCGTGCTTCTCGGGCCAGTGGTCGCCCCATTTCATAAAGGCGCGAATCGCCGTCGGCGCGGTGTAAAGAATCGTGACGCCGTACCGTTCGCAGATCTGCCAGAAACGATCTTTCTCCGGCCAATCCGGCGCGCCCTCGTACATCACACAAGTCGCGCCATTCGCGAGCGGGCCGTAGACGAGATAGGAGTGGCCAGTCACCCAGCCGACGTCGGCGGTGCACCAGAAGACGTCTTCCTCTTTCAAGTCGAAGACGAGCTTCGTCGTCGTCGTAACGCCGACGAGATATCCGCCCGTCGTATGGACGATGCCCTTCGGCTTACCCGTCGTGCCGGAGGTGTAAAGGATGTAGAGAACGTCTTCGGCGTCCATCTTCTCGGGTTCGCACGTCGCCGGCGCGTCGCGCATCAGGCGATGCCACCAGTGGTCGCGTCCCTCTTTGAACTCGTCGAACATGTCGTCGCCGCTCCCGCCGTGCTTTCGTTGCACGACGATCACGTTCTCGATCGACGGGCACTCCTCGATCGCCTTGTCGGCGTTTCGCTTCAGCGGCACCACCGAGCCGCGGCGATATCCGCCGTCGGCGGTGATCAGCAGCTTGGCTTGTGCGTCGTTGATGCGGTCGCGGAGCGATTCGGGCGAGAAGCCGCCGAACACCACCGAGTGGATCGCGCCGATACGCGTGCAGGCGAGCATCGCGATAACGACTTCCGGAATCATCGGCATATAGACTGCAACGCGATCGCCGCGTCCGACGCCAAGGCGCTTGAGCACGTTCGCGAACTTCTGAACTTCGACGTAGAGATCCCAGTACGTCAGCGTACGTCGATCGCCCGGCTCGCCTTCCCAAATCAACGCCGCCTTGTTGCGGCGGTGCGTCTTGATGTGCCGGTCGACGCAATTCACCGAGATGTTCAGCTTCCCGCCGATAAACCACTTGGCGTGCGGTGGTTTCCAGTCACACACCGTGTTCCACTTCTCGAACCACTCGAGCTTGTTCGCTTCCGACTCCCAGAACGCCTCGGGGCTTTGATTGTACAGCGCATGATCGCTGACGTGCGCGTTGCGCCGGAAGTCGGCGGACGGCGTGAATTTTCGGTTCTCGTGAAGTAGGGCGTCGATCTCGGACATGTCGGTTCGGACCGGAGCGTGAGGCGGTAATCGGTGCTGCTCTCGTCGTAATATTGGTTGTCCGACTGCATGGGGTAAGCCGCGGGGCCATGCCCTTATCTTTTGAGCGATGACGAACCCTGCAACGACACGCGCCGACGGCACGGTGTACCTGGTCGGCGCGGGTCCGGGTGATCCGGGCTTGCTCACCCTTCGCGGTGGTGAGCTGCTCGTGACCTGTGATGCGATCGTCTATGACGCGCTCGCCAATCGGGCGCTGCTCGCGCTTGCCGAGGCGACCGATCGCGATCAGCCGGTCGAGCTGTACGACGTGGGAAAGCGCGGCGGCTCGACTGAATCGGCCCGGCAGGACGCGATCAACGAGCTGCTCGTTCGCTTGGCGCGGGAAGGGAAGCGCGTCGTGCGGCTGAAGGGCGGTGATCCGTTCGTCTTTGGTCGCGGCAGCGAAGAAGCGGAAGCGCTGGCGCGTGAAGGCTTGCGGTTCGAGGTAGTACCGGGAGTCACGGCCGGTATCGCGGCGCCGGCGTATGCTGGAATTCCGGTCACCCATCGCGGTGTGGCGACGTCCGTCACCTTCGTGACAGGCCACGAGGATTCCGCGAAAGAGAGCGTAGGTGTCGATTGGTCCGCGCTCGCCCGCGCCGGCGGCACGATCGTGCTGTACATGGGGGTGAAGACGCTTCCTCGAATCAGCGACGCGCTCGTGAAGGGTGGGATGGCGTCGACCACACCGGCGGCGGCGGTGCAGTGGGGAACTTATCCGCGCCAACGGACGGTAACCGCTACACTCGGCACGCTGTCCGACGCGATCGATCGAGAAGGCATCACCGCGCCCGTCATTACGGTGATCGGTCCGGTCGTGTCGCTGCGCGAAACGATTTCATGGTTCGACCGGCGACCATTGTTCGGAAAAACGATCGTCGTCACGCGGGCGCGCTCGCAGTCGGCGACGCTGAGCGGACGCCTCGCGGCGTTGGGCGCCGAGGTGGTGGAGATTCCCGCGACGCGCATCGAGCCGCTCGAGTCACCGGCAATCGCGGAATGCATTCAGCGTTTGTCGGATTACCAGTGGGTGATTTTCACGAGCCGGAACGCCGTCGGTCTGTTTTGGAGCGCACTGCGCACGGCGGAGCGTGATGCTCGAGCTCTGGCGGGAATCAACGTGGCCGCCGTTGGGCCGGCGACCGCCGATGCATTACTCGAGGTGGGGATCGCCACCGATCTCTCACCCGAGCGATTCGTTGCCGAGGGGTTGCTCGATGCCCTGCGCGACCGCGGCGACGTTCGTGGCGCGCGGATCCTGTACGCGACCGCGGAAGGCGCGCGCGATGTGCTACCGGAGGGGCTCGCCGAATTGGGAGCATCCGTCGATCGCGTTCATCTCTACCGCTCCGTCGCGAACGTGGATGGCGCGGAGGAGCTGAAGCGTCGCATCGCCGCGGGGGTAGACCTCGTCACCTTTACCTCCGCGTCGTCGGTCTCGGCATTCGCCGATGCGGTTGGACGCGACGCGGTCCCCGGTGTTCCAGGCGCGTCGATCGGACCGATCACGACGGCCGCGGCGCGCGCGATCGGAGTCGACGTCGTGGTCGAAGCGCGTGACTCGACAATTCCCGGGCTGGCCAGCGCGATCGTCGAGCATTTCGCCACGGAGGCGTCGGCGTGAGCGCACCGCGTACCGGGGGGGGCCAGCCTCTCCTCATCGCGACGCGCGCCTCCGAGCTCGCCGTTCGTCAGGCGCGGCAGGTCCAGGAGGCGCTGGCGCAACGTGGCGTCGCGGCCGAGCTCAAGACCTATCGCACGACCGGCGACAAGCGACTCGACGAGCCGCTCAGCGCCATCGGAGGCAAGGGTCTGTTCACGCGCGAGCTCGAGACGGACCTGGCCAAGGGCGTGGTGGATTGTTGCGTCCATTCGCTCAAAGATCTTCCAACCGAATCGCCGCGAGGGCTGGCGCTCGCCGCGATCCTCGAGCGTGAAGATCCGCGCGACGTGCTGATCGTGAACAACGTCGTCGGCGCGACGACACTCGACGAGCTGCCCGCCGGATCGCGCGTCGGAACGTCGAGCTTGCGTCGTCGCGCGCAGCTGTTGGCGCTGCGCGGCGATCTGGACGTCGTCGAGCTGCGCGGCAACGTGCCGACGCGCATCAAGAAGGTCGACGACGGCCACGTGCACGCTGCGATCCTTGCCGCGGCCGGGTTGCATCGACTCGGCGTGTCACAACACGTCGCCTCGTATCTCGACGCGCCCGCGTGGCTGCCCGCCGCGGGCCAGGGCGCCATCGCCGTGCAGATCCGCGACGATGACGCAAATACGCGCGCGCTTCTCGCCCCGCTCGACGACCCGCGCACGCACGTCGACACGAACGCCGAACGCGCTTTTCTCGCCGCGCTCGAGGGAGGCTGCCAGGTGCCGATCGGCGCGCTGGTCATCGAGTCCGGAGCCGGGCGCGTGCTCCACGGCTTCATCGGCGACATCCGAGGCCGCCACGCGCTTCGCGGCCAGCTCCCGCTCGACGATCAAAACCCCGAGCTCACCGGCGTCCGCCTGGCCAACGAGCTCCGGCACCAGGGCGCGAGTGACATTCTCGAATCCCTGCGCCGCGCCGACCGAGTCCCTTCGCCGCAGCCCGAATAAAACCCCGCATCCAGGCTCATTTTCCCTCAATTGGGGTCAGACCCCATCGGGGAACACGGGGTCAGACCCCGTGTTCCCCAATGGGGTCTGACCCCGTTGGGCGGGCTCGCGTCGCGCAGCTTTAGCCGGGGCGGTGACGCCTTTGTACGTCGTCGAGCCAGGCCAGCTCTATCTCGAACTGTTTGATCGACAAACGCACGACCATCGCGGCGTCGGACGTTGGAGACGTTTCTTCGATGACCGCGACGAGCGCGTCACGGTCGTCGGAGAGCTGCTGCTCGAGGAAGCGTCGTCGCCGGTCGAGTTGCGCAGCGAAATCTCGTGGGCGGGCTTGCCACGAGAGAACCATCCAGGTCAAGAACGGATCAGGCGGACGCTGCGTCGACCATCGGGCTTGGGCCAGCGAATCGGCAAGCAGGCGTCGCCCGGATTCGCTTGGCTTGTAGACACGACGCTCAGGACCAAGCGACGAATCGCTGTCTCGCGCCGAGACGATATGGCGCGAATCGGCGAGCTTGCGGAGCGAATAGTAGACTTGTGCGCGCGATATGCTCGCCCACTTCTCGACTTGCCGTCGCTCGAGCTCGGCCCACAGCTCATAGCCGTGCATGGATCGTTCGCTGAGCATCGAGAGGACGACGAGGTCGGCGAGCGTCATGCCGGACGGTCTGGCCATTGACGGGCAATCTAGTATTAATTAGACTAGATGTCAACGCCTGCAAGGAGTTTCTACGGCCGCAAATCTGAAGTCGCTAACGCCAGTCCTCATCGTCGACGTAGTCGAGCCGTGCGTGCAGTTCTGGATGGAGAAGCTCGGCTTTACGAAGTCAAGCGAAGTTCCGGGCGACGACGGGAAGCTCGTTTTCGCGATCCTGCAGAAGGATGGCGTCGAGATCATGTATCAGACCAAAGCGAGCGTGGTTGCGGAAAGCCCTGATCAGCAGAGCGATCTCGCCGGCCACAGCACCGCGCTGTTCATCACGGTGCCGACGATCGGCGATCTCGATGAAGTCGAGGCGGCGGTCCGCGGGGCGCCGACGGTGAAGGAGCGTCATCAGACGTTCTATGGATCGACGGAGTTCTACATCCGTGAGCCGGGTGGTAACGTCGTCGGCTTCGCCGCGTTCTGAGCGAGGCGAACATGCCGAGCAAACGCGTCCCAAAGAGCAGGGAATCCGTGATACGGTTCGAGCAGATTCCCAATGTCGGCCCGCGCATCGCCGACGACTTCCGCCGCCTTCGCATCGATCACCCACATCATCTCGTCGGGCGGGACCCCTACGCGCTCTACGACAAGCTGAACGTTCTCACGGGTACGCGTCAGGACCCATGCGTCCTCGACACTTTCATCGCCGCCGTGCGTTACATGGAGGGCGCTCCGAAGGCGCCGTGGTGGAAGTACACATCTGAGCGAAAGCGACGTTTGCGTTCGAGCGATTAAAGTCCGCTACCCGTGCCGGTTTTTGGTGCGGCGTGTTGCGGTCATACGACGTGCCGACGATCGGCGTAGTATCGGAGCTCGAACCGGGGACCGGCACGTCGGCCTGTCACGCTCGTGACGCGGTCGCGGAAGCGGCGGTCGCCTAATGCCCAACCAGCGTGGATCGACGATCGAACTTCGTCGAGCGTCGTGGAGTCGAACTGAACGTCGCAAATTGCGCGGTACAGGACGAGCCGATCGAGTCCGCGCGCAAGACCCAAGTATCGCTCGTGTCGTGTGACGATCGGGTCGGCCTTCCCCAGCGCATTGGCGTGATAACTCGACCATTGATATTTCGCGGGATGATCCACGATTCCGGCTCGCACGGGATTCTGTTCGATATACCGGTAACAAGTGAACAAGTACCGTTCGCAATCGATCGGCACGCTTCGGAATCGACCTTCCCAGAGTGTTCCTGTGCGTCGGTGCCTGCGATTGAAGTACGCAACATACCGTGCACCGAGGGACTGCATGGCCTTGGCGAGCGCACCCCGCCCCGGAGCAGTCAGCAACAGATGAAAGTGATTCGTCATTAGGACGTACGCGTGAACCGCGCACCCGTAGCGCGCGCACGCGGCGACGAGATCGTGCCGGAAGCGCCCATAATCCGCCCGGTCGACGAAGACGGGCAATCGATTATTCCCGCGCTGAATTACATGCTGCGGTTGGCCAGGCAACGCGTACCGCGGAAGGCGAGCCATATCGTGCCTCGAGCTGTTGACGACGCTCGACAGTGCAACGGACAACCTCGGTAGCCGCCCTCTTTCCATTCCGCACCGGTTCAAATTCCCTCAGTTGGGGTCAGACCCCGGTGTGAGGAGTGGGGTCAGACCCCGGTGCGAGGAGTGGGGTCAGACCCCGGTGCGGGGAGTGGGGTCAGACCCCGCTGCGGGGTTAGGTTTTTGGGGTGCCATCGTTCCCCGCTTATCGGCCTCGCCGGCTTCGCCGAACGGACGCGCTGAGGAAGCTCGTTCGCGAGACTTGGCTGAACCCGTCGCAGCTCATCTTGCCGTTGTTCGTTCGCTCAGGTGAGCGACTCCGGCAGCCGGTCGAGTCGATGCCTGGTGTGCACCAGACGTCGGTCGACGAGATGCTCCGGGATGCCGAGGCGGCGGCAGAGGCGGGCGTGGGTGGCGTGCTCCTCTTCGGGATTCCCGACCACAAGGACGCCGTCGGGTCCGAGGCATGGAACGACGGAGGGGCGGTGCAACAGGCCGTTCGCGCGCTCAAGCGCGAGTTGCCGGAGCTCGTCACGATCACCGACGTTTGCCTGTGCGAGTACACCGATCATGGGCACTGTGGTGTCATTCGTCGTGAGACCGGCGACGTCGACAACGACGCCACGCTCGAGCTTCTGGCGCGTGAAGCGGTGTCGCACGCGCGCGCCGGCGCCGACATCGTCGCGCCGAGCGACATGATGGACGGCCGCGTCGGCGCGATTCGACATGCGCTCGACACTGCCGGCTTCTCCGACACGGCGATCCTCAGCTACGCCGCCAAGTTCGCGGGTCCTTTCTATGGCCCGTTTCGCGATGCCGCCGAGTCGACGCCGCAGTTCGGCGACCGCCGCAGCTACCAGATGGACGCGGGCAACGCCGACGAAGCGTTGCGCGAGGTGATGCTCGACATCGAGGAAGGCGCGGATATGGTGATGGTCAAGCCCGCCGGCCCGTTCCTCGACATCATCCATCGCGTCAAGCACGAGACCGGCTATCCCGTCGCCGCGTATCAGGTGAGCGGCGAGTTCGCTATGATTCGAGCGGCGGCCGAGCGAGGCTGGATCGACTGCGAGCGCGTGATGATGGACTCGCTGCTCGCGATCCGCCGCGCCGGCGCCGACGTCATCATCACATACTTCGCGCGGGATGCCGCGCGACTCCTCGCCGACGCTCGCTGATTCGCGTCCGGCAGGCGACTCACAAGGATTCCGTCATGCGGTTTCGCACTTTTCCCGGCACGTCGATCTCCGTGAGCGAGGTCGGCTTCGGGACGTGGACCATCTCCACCGGTTGGTGGGGCGAGAAGAGCGACGACGAAGCCGTTGCGATGCTCCGCCGCGCCCACGACGACCACGGCATCACCTTCTTCGACGCCGCCGACGCGTACGGCAACGGACGTTCCGAGCAGCAGATCGCGCGGGCGTTCAAGGGCCGGCGAAAAGACGTCGTGATTGCCACGAAGGTCGGCTACGACATCTACGACGAGACGGCGCGCGCCGCGCGCCGCGGACAGTCCGAGCTGCCGATGCGAACCGATCCGGCGTTCATCCGCTTTGCGGTCGACAAGTGCCTCGAGCGTCTCGAGACCGACTACATCGACGTTCTCCAGATTCACAACGCGAAGATGGAGCATGTCCGCGATCCGCATCTCTGGCAGACGCTCCGCGAGCTCACCCGGGAAGGAAAGATCCGAGCGTGGGGCGCCGCGTTCGGACCCGCGATCGGTTGGCTCTACGAAGCCGTCGAGCTGGTCGAGCGAGAGCCGGACATCAACACGATCCAGATGATCTGGAACGTGCTCGAGCAGCATCCCGGCACGGCGATGATCGACGCGGCGAAAGTGCACGCCCCGAACTGCTGCTTCAACATTCGCGTGACGCACGCGTCCGGAATGCTCGAGGGCAAGTACACCGAAGACACCGTCTTCCCGGCGAACGACCACCGGCGGCATCGTCCGCGGTCGTGGTTGGTCAACGGCGTTCAGAAGATTCGTACGCTCGACTTTCTCACGAAGGACATGACGCTGGGCCAGGCGGCCCTCAAGTGGCTGCTCGCCGAGCCGCGCGTCGTCACCACGCTCCCGAACATCTATGACGACGAGCAGGTCGCCGAGTTCGCCGCGGCGAGCGACGCGCCGGAGCTGTCCGAGTCGCAGCTGGCCCGTGTCTCGGAATTGAACGAGCGGAACTTCGGCGTCGTCGAAGAGCCAATGAACTACAAGGGGACGATGACCCGCGAAGAGTCGGGAGCGCTCGGCGCAACCTCACCGTGATCCACTTCTGGCACGATCTCCCGCCCGGACCGAACCCGCCCGAGGAGATTACCGCCGTCGTCGAAATTCCGTTCGGCAGCCGTAACAAGTACGAGCTCGACAAAAAGACCGGCATCATGAAACTGGATCGCGTGCTGTATTCCGCGGTCCACTATCCCGGCGACTATGGTCTGATCCCGCGCACGCTGCACGAGGATGGCGATCCGTTGGACGTGCTCGTGCTCGTGAAGGAGCAGACCTTTCCCGGATGCATGATCGACGTTCGCCCGCTCGGCGTGCTTCGCATGCTCGATCGCGGCGAGCCGGACGACAAGATCCTCGCCGTCGCGCTCAAGGATCCGTACTACGAGGAATTCTTCGACATTGCCGACATCCCTCAGCACTTGCTGAAGGAGGTCGAGTACTTCTTCTCCACCTACAAGGATCTGGAAGGCAAGCGGGTCCAGATCATAGGATGGGAGAAGAGCGACGTGGCGATGCGCGTGATCGTCGAGTCGATCGCGCGCTACGACGCGACCTTCCTGCGCATTGGACCGTAGCCGGCGCGCCCGTACAGGACCGTTTTACTTCATTTGGGGTCAGACCCCGTTCTCAGCTTTGGGGTCAGACCCCGTTCTCGGCTTTGGGGTCAGACCCCATTTTCAAAACGGGGTCTGACCCCAATCGGGCGAATTTGGTTGCGCGGCGTCAGTTCGGTGCGTCCTTTGCGTAGTAAAGTACTTGACGATGACGGCCTTCGGGACTAACCTGCCGTCAGCGGAGGACCGATTCGATGACCATGCTGGGCAATGTGCTGTTTCCGAGCGCCGCGTATCGCCGCAGCCCGCTGTCGATTCTCGGATGGTGGGAAGCGCGGCGGGGGCTGTTCAATCTCATCGTGGGCGGCACCGGCGTACTCACGCTCCTCATCGTCCAGCTCGTGAGCCTGATTCCGCCCGGCGTCCCGATGGGATTCGATTGGCGCATCGTCCTCGCTTACGGTCTACTCGCCAATGTCTGCTATTCGTTCGGTTGGGCGGCCGAAGCCGCCGCGCAACGACTGTGGGGCGATCGCGTGTCGCCGCTCGGGCCTGCCCTCTTTCGTCAGGGCCTCGCGTTTTCGGTCGGGCTCACGCTGCTGCCGACCCTGCTCGTCTCGATGACGTGGGTCGTGCGCGCGGGAATGTGGATTCTTAGATAGCCCTACTCGTCATCGTCGTCGTCATCGTCGTCGTCCGGTTTCTCGACCTTTCTCACGACGACCTTGACCTCGGCCATGAGGGCCGTGCCGGTCAACCGGATCACGGGACCGCTCGGGCGGTCGCTGTCCGGCGGATCCATCTCGTGTGCCTTGCTCGTCACGCTCGCCATGATCGCGTGCATTTCGTTGATCACGCGAATGTTCGGCGGAACGACGATCTTGCACGCCGTCCAAACGGCCCGCACGTGAATGTCGGTTACGCCCGGCCCGATCACCGCGTGTGTCAGATCCAGTTTCATATCCGACATCACCGATAGCACGTCGAGCTGCCGCGGCACCTGCCAGCGTCCGAGCCGTTTCGTCTCACCCATGATCGCCAACATCCTCGCGTACGCCGGCGCCGACGTCGGCGCGACGCTGCGTGACGATCCGCCTCCCCCGCGCGTGGATGCGAGCTCCTTGCCGCTCGGTTGAGCGACGCTCCGAAGATCGGCCGTGATCTCGTCGAGCTCGAGGACGTTGGCCGCCCTGTACACGCGTTCGATCCGCCGCTCCAGGTCATCGAGCGACAGGTCATCGTTCGCGAAATACTGAGACAGCTCGCTGATCTTCTGCTCACGAGCGCGCGCCAGCGACGCGATCGGGGAGGGCGTAGCGTCGGCCATGCCGGGAAGATAAGCGTCGGCGCGCCCGCGGCTCAGGCTTCCGGCCGCACCGTCCCGTGGTCGGCCGGCTCGGGCTCCCGTTTCAGGAACACGCGGTCATACAGCAGCGCGGCGACAATCCCGCCGAGCAGCGGTCCAATCCAATACGCCGCTTGGCCTTCGAAGTTGCCCATGACAATCGCCGGTCCGAACGATCGCGCCGGATTCATCGATCCGCCCGTGAGCGGCCCGATGCCGAGAATTCCGCAGGTCACCGTCAACCCGATGGCGAAGCCGCCAACCTTCGGTGCCTTCGGGTCCACCGCGGTGCCGAAGACGACGAACACCAGGAAGAAGGTCGCAATGGCTTCGAGGGCGATCGCCTGCATGAGATTGATATCGGCCGAGATCGACTGACCGCCGAGCTTCGTCACGGCAACGATGTTCGCCGGATACAGCGCCTTGAGCGCATAGGCCGCGATGACCGCGCCCATGAACTGCGCGATCCAGTACACCACGGCCATCGTCGCCTCGATACGCCGCGTGACGAGAAAGCCGGCGGTCACCGCGGGGTTGAGGTGACCCGAGATGCGCATCGTCGCGGTCACGAGCAGCGCGAGAATGAGTCCGTGTGCGAACGCGATGTTCACGACCGCTGCCTGAACCTGCAGCATCGGACTCGTGATGATCGCCCCACCGCCGATGAAGACCAACGCGAACGTGCCGATGAACTCCGCGATGAAGTGGCGCCAGGCGTCTTTCATGAGAGGAGAGGGAATGGGGAGACGGGAACCGCCGCGTGCCGTACAACCTAAGCTGATCGCTGCAACACTAAAGCCGCGTTGATGCCGCCGAAGCCGAACGAGTTGCTCAGCACGTAGTCCACGGACGCGTTGCGACCGGTCGCCGGGATGTAGTCGAGATCGCAGCCGTCATCGGGATGGTCGAGGTTGAGCGTCGGCGGAAGCCACTGCCGTTCGATCGAGAGCGCGCAGATCGCCGCCTCCATGGCCCCCGACGCACCAAGCGCGTGTCCATAATACCCCTTGGTGCTGCTCACCTGCAGCTTGGCCGCGTGATCGCCGAACACACTCTTGATGGCGCGCGTCTCGGTCGGATCGTTCAGCGGCGTGCTGCTCCCATGCGCGTTGACGTATTCAATCTCGTGCGGGTTGACCGACGCGTCCTTCAGTGCGCCACGCATCGCGCGCGCGGCCTGCGACCCGTCCGGCCGCGGAGCCGTCATGTGGTGTGCGTCGTTGCAGAAGGCGTAGCCCGACACCTCGGCGTAGATGTGCGCGCCGCGCGCCTTGGCGTGCTCGTATTCCTCGAGCACGAGAATGGCCGCACCCTCGCCCATCACGAAGCCGTCGCGCTCGCGATCGAATGGCCGAGACGCGCGCTCCGGCGCGTCGTTGCGCGTAGACATCGCGCGGATGATCGAGAACGCGCCATAGCACAGCTGATTGAGCGGCGCCTCGACGCCGCCGCAAATCATGACGTCGGCATAGTCGTCGCGGATCTGACGGAAGCCTTCGCCGATCGCCATCGTCCCCGAGGCGCAGCTCATCGCGTTGGTGCTGTTCGGACCCTGAGCGCCGAACTCGATCGCGATGTTGCAACTCGCCGCGCCGGCGAAGACGTTCGTCGCCAGAGTGATCGCGACGTTTCTGATCCCCTCGTTCATGAAGACGGCGAACTGCTCTTCGGCGAACCCGACGCCGCCGAGCGCACTACCCATCGTCGAGCCGACGCGTTCGAGATCTTCTGCGGCCAGGTTGAGGCCCGAGTCCTCGATCGCCAGACGCGCACAGGCCACCGTGAATTGACCGAATCGGTCGAGTCGGCGGACGCGACGCTCCTCGAGGAAGTCCGACGGGTGAAAGTCGATCTCGGCGGCGATCTGGCTCCGGTAGATCGACGCGTCGAAGCGCGTCACGGGGCGGATCGCCGAACGGTGTGCCTGGAGACCGTTCCAGAGCGCGTCACGCGAGATCCCGATCGGGGTCAACGCGCCAATTCCGGTAATCGCAACACGTCGTCGGTCATTCACCCTACACCTCACAGTTCGCGTGTCGCGCCCCTACGTCCTACGTTCGGCCACGCGCGCCAACCCGGCAAGGGTTCGCGAAGCGATGCCATGAACGAAGACAGGCGCGATGACATACCTCGCCGTCATTTCACCAATCAAGGGCCAGGCTGGCCCGTTCCAGACATGAACGATTCGGACCAAGGTACCATTGCGCGTCGGTTCGAACGTCCATTCGACTTCCATCCCCGTGGTGACGCCGGCCACATGCGTGAATCGTACCGTGGGCCGGGGCGAAGCCGTCGGGTCAACGACGCTCATCCGCGATGTCCACCAGGTCGGCCAGTCCATGAGTCCGAACGGGCGATTCGCTGACATCTCGACGAGACGCACACCGTCCGAGTCGCCGTCGAGAAAGCGCACATAACGATAGTGTGAAAGGTGCGTCGGCCAGCGCTCGACGTCGGCCGCGAGCTGGAAGATGTCGGCGATCGGCGAATGTACCACCAGCTCGTCCACCGTGCGGACGAGTCGGTCCGCCGGCATCGGGCCGAGCGCGCCGGACGTCACGCAGTCGGGCGCATCCATCGCGCGGTGAGGCGGAAGCCGGGATATCGCGACACAGTGGCCGTCGCGCCGGTTGCGGCCCGCACGATTCGCCGGAGCTCCGGCGCCGTGAAGCCGCGCATGACCGAGACGACACCGTCGTGGCGCGTCACCGCGTGGAAGCGCATCGGAAAGGACACCAGCCAAAAGCCGACCGCCGCGATCCAGCTTCGGCGCAGGTCGGCGATGATCACCGCGCGCCGCGCGACGCGATCGAGCTCGCGCACGACGTGCTCGGCGTCGCCGTCCTCGAAGTGATGCAGAAATTGCGAGCACATCACGACGTCAATGGACTGGTCTCGGAAGGGGAGAGCACGGGCGTCGGCGCAGACCATGTGCGACGTCTGTCCGCGCGCGACGGCGAGGAGCGGCCACGACACGTCCACGCCGATGGTGTCGAGCCGCGTGCCGTTGGCCGCGGCAGCCGACACGCCGTGACTCGGAATGTCGGCCAATCCTGTTCCGACGTCGAGCAGCGTTGCGTCAGCGCCGAGTTGGGGAAGGATTCGTCGCAGCTCGGCGACGGCCGCGCGCAGACCACCAAGCCATCGGTTCGACCGCGTGACGTCGCCGATCGAGCGCGTGCGAACCGCGGCGTCGACACCGGGGTCGTCCAGGATCTCGATGCCTCGACGGCGCGCGGGCGTCAGCACATCACCGCTCGAGCTGCGCGTATCCGCCGCGATAGTAGAGAAGCGGCCGACCGTGCCTCGGCTCGGCGCGATCGACCTGGGCGATGAACACCGTGTGATCGCCCCCTTCGTGGTGGGCGACGAGCCGGCACTCGAGGTGCGCGAGCGCGTTGTCCAGCAGAACCACGCCGCTCTCGCCGCGCGAGTAGGCGATGCCGTCGAAGCGCTCGTTGTCCTGATCGGCGAAGCGGCGGGAGTACGCTTCCTGATTTGACGAAAGGATGCTCATGCCGCACGGCGGGTGGGCGAGCAGCATGTCGTGCATCGACGCGACGTGATCGACGCAGAAAACGACCATCGGTGGGTCGAGGCTGAGCGAACAGAAGGCGCTCACCGTCATGCCGTGGTCGATTCCGTCGGCGTCGCGAGTGGTGACGATCGTGACGCCGGAAGCGAAGCGACCGAGGACGCTGCGAAATGTGTCTGCGTCGATCATGGAACGCTGCTGATGAACACGCTCCAAACATACCCGAGTCGGATGACCTCGCGTGCTGGCACAAAGTTGCCCGTCACGCCGATCAACAAATCCGCGAGGTCCTTTCGTGCCGCCAGCCGGCGCGCTGCGCGGTTGATCAGCCGCGGCGACGCCACCACGGCCCCGATCACACGCTCCACGATCCACTTGCCGCCGAATTCACGACGGCGCGCGCGGTCGTACTCGCGTAAAGCGGCATCGGCCAACGCGGGTTTGCGGGCGGCGAGCATCTCGCTCACGTGATCGGCGAGCATTTCGCCGCCACGAAGCGCGGAATAGATCCCTTCGCCGGTGAACGGATCGAAGAAGTCGGCGGCGTCGCCGACCAGCGCGGCGCCGGGCGCCCAGGCTTGCCGCGCGTACGACGCAAAGGGGCCGGTGGCCACGACCGGCGTCACGCGCTCGGCGCTGGCGAACCGCAGTGCGAGCCGTCGCTGATCGAACAGCCAACGTCGGAGGAATTCGACGCGATCGCGTGAGATCTCGCGTGACCGGCTCACCGGGAAGACCGCCGCGACGGTGGTCAGACCGCCGCCGACGTCCGCGATACCGACGTAGCCGTCGGGCGCGACGTGCATCTCTCCGTGCTCGCCGACGTCCTTCACTCCCTTGTAATGCGTGACCAAGGCGATTCGCCGGGGCCAGCGGAGGCGTCGCGTCAGAGCCAGCCGGCGGGCGACGACCGATCCCAACCCGTCAGCGCCGACGACCACACGCGCGCGTACGTCGCGCGACGCGTCGTCCGCCGTCATGCGAACGCCCCGCACACGGCCGGTCGGTTCGCGAAGCAGATCGGTGACCTTCGCGCCTTCGACGACGCGCGCGCCGGCGCCGCGAGCGCGTTCGACGAGGATCGCGTCGAGAATCTCCCGACGAATGGAAAGACCGCGGTCGCGATAGCCGTGGTACCCGTGCTTGGCGACGAAATCGCCCGCGATCACCGAGCCGTTCGGCGCGTAGATGCGGATCCCCGAGAGCGCGGCTGCGCCGCTGCCTTCGACCTGGTCGAGCGCGCCCATACGCGACAGGATGCGAGACGCCTGTGGGCTCAGGTACTCCGCGCATGGTTTCGGACGCGGGAACCGGGCACGGTCGACGACCAACACGTCGACGCCGCGGGCCGCGAGGGCGTGCGCGATTGAAGACCCGGCCGGACCCCCGCCGACAACCAGGACGTCCGCGTCAAGCATTCAGAACTCTACCGCCCGACAAAAACGGAGAGAAGTCCGCCGGCGATCCCGGCCAGGAAGTTCACGAGGTCGTTGTCGATCCATGTCATTCCGCGTATCGGATACGTCGCGCGCCCGCAATCGTGAACCTCCCGCTCGGTCTGCACGCCGCAACGGTCGCACCAGAGCCGCGACTGCACGGTGGCGCCGAGCAGGGAGTCGAGGAGCGCCCCAGCGAGACCGCCGATTACCGCCGCGCCGGCGACCAGCTTGCTTCCGCCGACCACCAGCACGACAACTCCGATGGTGAGCGCACCGAGCAGCGCTCCCACTGATCCAACCAGGGAGACCGCACCGGAAGTTCCGGCCGGAACAGGCCGCCAATGGAGAACGGAGCGGGGCGTTCCGCCGTAGAGAATGCCGATTTCGGTTGCCCAGGTATCGGCCGCTGACGCGGCAAGCGCACCAGCGCCAAGCGCGAACCAGCCGGGATCGGGAGGCGCCGGGTAGCTCGACAGCGATCCGAGCGCCGCGACGCCGAACGCGAAGCCGTTCGCCATGACCTGCCAGGCGTCGCGCGGTCCGCGCTTGGCGACAATCGACGATGTGAGTTTTTCTTTACGCGCGCGGCCGAGTCTCGACAAAGCGGTCGACGCGGCGAAATAGACGATCAGCAGCACTGCCCACGGCCAGCCGGCGGCCACGGCGACGGCGCCGAGGCCGGCCGCGGCGACCGCGCCTGACGCGGTGAGCGATCCGGCTCGCCGTGCAGCGACGGCGACCACTCCAGCGATCGGCAACGCGCCCGCGAAACGCCATTCGATCATGATCCGCCTTGAAGCGACTGTCTCATACGGCTAGCTTCGCCATCTGCCCTCCGCGCCTCCCCCCTCAAACGCCGCATGCTTGCCACAGTCGACGCTCTCCTTCCGCTCAGTCTTCTCGAGGCGGTCCGCAGCATCGACACTCCCCAGGATCAATCGGACGCCGAATACGTCGATGAGCTTCGCAACAAGCGGCTGGGCCTGAGCGACACGATCTACGCCCAGATCAAGCGACACAGCGAAGCCGCGCGAAAGGGGCACCGGGCAGGGCAGGACGAAGTGATGGGTCTCGCGAAGTTGATCGGCCGGCGTCCGGATGCCGAAGCGGTGTTTCGAAGCGCGGGTCGTTACATGGCAAGGGAATCGTACCGCACCATCTCACCGGTGACGCGCAAGATGATGCGCCTGCTCCCTGCGGCGGTGGCGCGCCCAGTCGCGTTCCGGCACGTGCGGAAGATCGCCGCGCGGTATCTGAGCGGCAACATGCGGCGTGTGGGGAGTTTTCTGGTCATGGAGGTGCCCCGCTCGATCACGCTCGATTCGGCGCCGGGCAGTGTCGGCTGCACATACTACGAGGCGACACTCCGCGAGCTGCTTGCTCTGCTCATCGGCAGCATCGGCGCGGTCGAACACGTTCGCTGCACGCGGCGGGGCGAGGGCTCTTGCGAATGGCGCGCCGACTGGCGCGCGTTCGACCGCACCGTTGGACTCGAATGAACTTCCATGCTCACTCCTGAAACACTGCCTGCCGTTCAGAAGGCGCTGGCTGATGCCGGCGTCGACGGGTGGTTGCTGTACGATTTCCGCGGCATGAACCCGATCGCCGTGGGGCTGCTCCGCCTCGAAGGAATGACGTCACGGCGCGCCTTCGCCTTCATTCCCACGCGCGGAACTCCAGTCGCGCTCACCCACGCGATCGAGCAGGGCCCGTGGCGACACTGGCCAGCGACGTGGACGCGAGAGGTCTACTCGTCATGGCGGAGTCTGGAGGAACTGCTCGCGCGGCACATCTCGGGCAAGCGGCTGGCGATGGAATACTCGGCGGGCGACGCGGTGCCCTATCTCGATCGAGTCCCGGCGGGCGTGATCGACATGGTGCGCGCGACCGGCGCGACGATCGCGTCGTCCGGGGAGCTCGTCACGCGGTTCTATGCGGTGTGGGACGCCGATCATATCGCGACGCATGTTCGCGCCGCCGAGGCGATTGCCGGCATCGCGCGCGAGGCATTGGTACTCGCCGGCGAGCGGGCGCGCGGATCCGAGCCGCTCGCCGAGCACGAGGTGAAAGCATGGATTCTCGACCGCTTCCGGCGCGCGGGCCTGACGACGGATCACGGACCGAACGTGTCCGCCGGCGAGAACGCCGCGAACCCGCACTACGAGCCGACCGCTGACGCGCCGCGCGTCATTCGCCCGGGGGAGATCGTGCTGATCGATCTGTGGGCGAAGGAGGGTGAAACCGGCGTCTATGCGGACCAGACGTGGATGGCGTCGATCGGCAAGCCGTCGGAGGAAGCATCAGAGATCTGGAAAGCCGTTCGCGACGCGCGC
The DNA here is from genome assembly GCA_035554995.1 of Gemmatimonadaceae bacterium. GTDB lineage: Bacteria > Gemmatimonadota > Gemmatimonadetes > Gemmatimonadales > Gemmatimonadaceae > JAQBQB01. The sequence goes on along the minus strand of DATMHK010000075.1, from coordinate 555 downwards.
GATGCGGCGATCGACCTCGTTCGCAACCGCGCGAAGGCGCATACGCCTGTCCGCGGCGCCGACGTCGACGACGCGTCGAGACAGGTGATCGAATCGCGCGGCTACGGCGAGTACTTCACGCATCGGACGGGTCACTCGATCGACCCGCGCGACCTGCACGGCTCGGGCCCGCACCTCGACAACCTCGAGACGCGCGAGGAGCGCCTGCTCGTTCCGGGCGTCGCGTTCTCGATCGAGCCGGGGATCTACATCGCGGGCAAGATCGGGATGCGGAGCGAGGTGAACGTGTACATGACGCCGGGAGAGGCGGTGGTCACGCCGCGTGAGTATCAGACGGATCTACTGATCGTGTAGCGGCTCGTCAAAACGGCGTGAACGTCGCTGTCGGCTATGGACGACGGCGGCGGCTGACGGCTGGCTCGCGGCTCGCGGCGGTGCGCTCGGCTTACGGCTTGTTGGCTGTCAGCTTCGGCGTGCGGCCCAAGCGATCGGCCGCGGCTTGCGGCCGTGCACTGTGGTCCAGGCACGCTCGTCATCCTGAGCGAGAGCAGCGAG
>DATMHK010000074.1:0-3101 GCA_035554995.1 Gemmatimonadaceae bacterium | reverse complement strand
GGCGCGCGACAACCAAACCTTCTGGCCGTTCACGACATAGCGATCGCCGCGCCGCACAGCGAAGGTTGCCGTTTTCGTGGTGTCGGTGCCGGTGGTCGGCTCGGTCACGGCCATCGACTGGAGCCGTAAATCACCGCGGGCGATGCGCGGCAGATACGCGCGCTTCTGTTCCTCGGAACCGTGACGAAGCAGCGTCCCCATGTTGTACAGCTGTCCGTGACAGGCGCCGGAGTTGCCGCCGCTGCGATTGATCTCCTCGAGGATGACGGACGCCTCGGCCAGACCGAGCCCGGCTCCGCCGTATTCCTCCGGAATGAGCGCGGCCATCCAGCCCGCCGACGTCAACGCCGAGACGAACTCCTCCGGATAGCGCTGCTCGGCGTCGAGTCGTTGCCAGTACATGCCCGGGAATTCCAGGCACAGCTCTCGAATCGACTCTCTGATCTCGGGATAGGATTCGGACATGGGCGACGGGCGAGGGAGAGGGCGGATCGAATATATCGGGCTTGCCCCTGCCCGGGATTGGGATGAGAATCTCGGTCGTGCTCAGAGAATGGATAGGTCGAACGCAGCGGACGTCGGATTGGATCACCCCCAATCGCGTGGCGGCGTGGCATGCGACGTTGGATCATGCCGAGGGTACGCCCGCCGACGGCGATCCCGCCCCTCTCGGCTTTCATTGGACGTTGGGTCAGCCGACCGCTCGCGAATCGGAGCTCGGGGCGGACGGACACGCGCGCCGGGGCGGTTTCCTTCCGCCGGTCGAGTTGCCGCGCCGGCTGTGGGCGGGCAGCCGTGTCACCTTTCGTCGTCCGTTGCGTGTCGGTGAGCGCGTCGAGCGAGCGTCGGAGATTGCGTCGATCACCGAAAAGGCGGGCCGAGATTCACCCCTGGTCTTCGTGACCGTGCGTCACCAGCTGCTCGACGCAAACGGTGTCGCAATCGAAGAGGAACAGGATCTCGTCTATCGCGATGCTCCGAGCGCTCCGGGCGACGCTACATCGGAACAACGGACGAACGACGCGAGCCGAGTGTCGTCGTGGCAGCGAACGATTCACCCTACCGAAACCATGCTCTTCCGCTACTCGGCGGTGACGTTCAACACTCACCGGATCCATTACGATCGGCGATACGCTATGGAGGTCGAGCGCTACCCCGGTCTGGTCGTCCACGGCCCGTTGATCGCGACACTGCTACTCGACCTGGCGCAGACGCGAGTCGATTCCGACCGAATTCAGCGGTTTCATTTCAGAGCGAAGCGACCGACGTTCGATACGTCCGACTTCTCCGTGTGCGGAGCGCCGGCCGGCGACGGTCACTGCGCGTTGTGGTCGACCGACAACACCGGCGGCCTCGCGGTTGACGCCGAGGCGTGGTTCCTGGGGTCCACATGATCGCACGCATCTGGCACGGGTGGACGACGCCCACGAATGCCGACGCCTACGAAAAACTTCTTCGTACCGAGATTTTCGAGGGTATCGAGAATCGAAGAATCCACGGATTTCACGGGATCGACCTTCTGCGACGCGACCAGGCGCAGGAGGTCGAGTTCGTGACCATCATGTGGTTCGAGTCACTCGATGCCGTGCGCACCTTCAGCGGCGACGACTATGAGCTCGCCGTCGTTCCGCCGGAAGCTCGCGCGCTCTTGAGCCACTTCGACGTGCGCTCGGCACACTACGAAGTTCTGGAGCGGCGAACGAACCGGTAAATCCGTTCGCGTCAGTGCGAACGAATCGTGTTCGCGAGCGTGGTGGTTTCCGACGACGGCTCGATTTCAAGATCGGCGCGCAGGCGGCTCGAGAAATCGTCGTACAACTTGATCGCGCCGGCCCGATCGCCCAGACGGTCGAGCAGCGTCATCGCGCGCCGTAGAACACGCTCGTCGTTCCAGGAGTGGCGCACGGCTCGCCGGGCCCACGATCCGGCCTCGGTGTACTGATGCTCGCCCTCGAAAGCCACGGCCATCGCCCATGACGCGGCGGCGGCGCGCTCGCGGGCCGACGTTCGCTCTTCCTCCACCCACCGCTCGTAGTCGACGCATCCCGAGAGATAGAAGCCGGGCATGAACTCGCCGCGATACAGCTCGAGCGCGCGGGCGAGGTGCCCATTTTCCACGGCGGCCGTGAAGTCCACGGCGTCGCAGCGCACGGCGTCGGGGGTGAGCGCAACCTCGTCGTCGCCGTGGGCGGTGACGACCTGCGGACCGAGCGCCGTTCGCAGATCGTGGAGCGCCTTCCGCAGCGCCGCCCGCGCATGCGATTGGTCGAGGTCGGGCCAGAGGAGGCCGACGAGCCGGTCGCGACGCTGAAAACGGCCGCGCGGCGACAGCGCGAGAAAAGCGAGAAGCGCGAGCGGCTTGGATTGCGCGAGTATGGCGGCGCCGGCCTCCCCGGCCCCGCGCACCTCGAAGCCGCCGAGCAGGCAAAGGTCGATCCGGGGCGCGGAGACACTCAGCTGGCCGGTGTCGTTCGGCGAGGTCACGCAAAAAAAACGGTGAGGGAACGCTCGGGACAGGAGCCAGGCCACGGGCGGAAAGCATTGTCGTGTCGTGACGTCGACCGAAATGCCGCGATCACGAAACCCCCACTGGAGAAAGGAATATGCGTCACTCTCGATTACTCTCCACCGTATTCAGCGCCGGCCTTGTCCTCGCTGCCGCGTGCAGCGACGCCGTCGCCCCCGGATCGCCGCCGACGTCGGCAGTGACCTCGCAACCCTCCCAACCCTCCGCACCGCAGACCCTGACCGGCACCGTCTACATGTCCGGGCAGGACTTGAATCCCGTCGCCCTCCGAACCAGTGACGGTCACGATATCCTCCTCGCTGGCGCCGGCGCAAATGAACTCGCGAACGTCCTCGACGCCAATGTCGAGGTTCGAGGCGAGTTTTACGCCGACGGGACGTTCCAAGTGGCCGATTTCCTGGTTCGCGTCGTGAACGGCAACCCGGTGGTCGACGGCGTGCTGATCGCGCTCTACGCCATGCCCGTCGAAAGCACCGAGATCATCGGATACGCCATTCTTCCGACCCGCGGCGGCGCGGCCATCATGCTGAACGAACCGTCCGAGGACCTGCTTGCACACGTCCATCAGCGGCTT
>DATMHK010000073.1:0-72237 GCA_035554995.1 Gemmatimonadaceae bacterium | reverse complement strand
CCATGCGCATGTGGTCCAGTACCGAACATCGAACGCTGAAACTCGGGCGCTATGCCGCATCCACGCTACATGATTAAGTCATTGAGTGTTTTAATGCTCCTGGTTCCGTCGCTCTGTGCTCGGGCCCAGAGCGCCCGGATTGGCTTATTCATGGATGCCGTCCTCGGAGCTGGGCCGCGGACGCAACAAGCCGGCACCGTCTGGTTCCGCCCAGAATCCCGGCTGTATGGTCGTGTCAGCGTCGGGCTCACGACGCCGCTTCGGGATCGCGTTGCCGCTGTTTTGACGTTCGATCGCGCCGGCGTGATCAGCCTGCCCGCGTACGGGGACGGGTGTCTAATCGCCCCTGACCGCAACGGCTGCGCACAATACTTCTGGTGGCCTGCGGTATACTCTGCAGGCGTGGGGTTGCGTGGCCGCCTCGGCGACGTCGCGCAGGTTGCGGTCCTCGGTGGCGTCGGGGTCACGCGTGAACCGAGCCGGTTTGTACGAGGGGACGTTGAATGGCGCGTCGCGAGGCACGCGGCTTTGGTCGTTGGCGCGGAGCATCGTGTAGCGCGTCGAGCTGACGGAATCGATTTGTGGTGGAGCCCGATGTTCGGCGGCATTCGCTTGCGCTAAGTCTGGCTCGGCCACCATGCGGCATAACACACGCTGCAACTGGCGGGCGCGAGGCCGAAGCGTTAGGCGACACTCGGCACACTGTCTCGTTCGCACATCGCTAAGCGGTACGAGACGCGGCATCGGACGCCATCTGATGGCGTTGGCGCTGGATCGCGCGCCGCGAGGAAAGGCGGCCTTTGGCGCACAGCCCCAGAGCGTCGCGTTTTTCGAACACATCGGCTGCCGTCGTGCACTCACTGGCTTCGTAGCAGCCGTCGACGTGCAATCAAGTGTGGGTGAATCCCGATGCGATTAGGTCCTCGGCCGCTTTCGAGAGACGACCGTCCTTGGTTGGAACCACCAGTGCCAGCAACAGATCTTCTGGTTCGATCAGATGCGCGCCTCGACCTTCTGCGACTACTTCGCGCGTCCAGTCTTTTCGCTTCTCGACCGAGCCGTACGCCCTCAAGCGCAAATCATGTTGCGTCATAAATGATAGCGTTGTATTCTTTATCATGACACATCAAGGCATCGGCGAGTTCGAGCAGATGGTGCTCCTCGCCGTGGCGCACCTGCGGGATGAGGCCTACGCCATCACCGTCGTCGACGAGATCGCGCGCCGCACCGGACGCAGCGTCGGTCGCGCGGCCGTGTACATCACCCTACGGCGGCTCGAGGAAAAGGGATTCCTCTCCTCATGGCTGGGTGAGCCGATCCCCGAGCGCGGGGGCAAGGCGCGGCGCTATGTGAAGCTCGAGGCGGCGGGCGCGCGTGCGCTGCGCGACGCGCGGAGCGCCGCCGAGCGGATGTGGCGCGGGCTGGACCCGGCGTCGTTGAGGACGCGGTGAGCGCCGCGCCGACTCGCACTCCGCCTCGCGTCGCGCGGGCGCTTCTCCGCTCGCTGCTTCCCGGCGACGTGCGCGACGATGTCGACGGCGACCTGCACGAGCTCTATGTGAAGCGCCGCGCGGAGCGCGGCGCCGCTGTCGCCGTGGCGTGGTACTGGCTCGTGATACTCTCCTTCATCATGCGATTCACCTTCGATCGTCTCGCACGCGCACTGCGCAGCCTGGCCGCCGGCGAGGCAGCGCCATCCGTCCTCGACATCAAACTCGGCGCGCGGATTCTCGCGAAGTCGCCCGGCTTGTCGCTGGTCGGCGGACTTGGCATCGCCGTCGCTGTGGCACTCGCCGCCGCGGGCTATGCGGTCGTGAACTCGTACTTCTATCCCGATGTGCCATTGAACCAGGGTGATCGGCTTGTGGCGCTCACCAAGTTCGACAACCAAGCGCGTCGCGAAGAGGAGCGGCTGCTGTACGACTTCCTCGCCTGGCGGCGAGAGCTCCGGACGATCACAGACGTCGGCGCATTCCGGACGATCCGTCGCAACCTGGTTTCAGAATCGGGACAGGGTGAGCCGATCGCGCTCGCCGAGATGACCGCGTCGGGATTTCAAGCCGCGCGCGTGCCGCCGTTGCGTGGACGCGCTCTCATCGACGCCGACGAGCGGCCGGGCGCGCCGGCAGTCGTGGTCATCGGTTACGACGTGTGGCAGTCTCGCTTCGCGCGGGATCCTTCCATCATTGGGCGCGATCTCCGAATCGGACGCGAGACACATACGATCGTCGGTGTGATGCCGGAAGGCTTCGCCTTTCCGATCAGCCATCAATACTGGGTGCCGCTTCGCATCGATCCGCGCGCCGTCGTCGCGCCGGGAACGGGCCCGAGCCTGAACGTGTTCGGCCGTCTCGCGGCAGGCGTGACAAGGGAGTCGGCAGAAGCGGAATTGAGAGTCGTCACTCGCCGGCTCACGATCGGCGGAGCACCGGAGCTCGCCGCCCTGCAGGCGCGTGTTCTTCCGTATACCGAAGTCTTCATGCATGGAGAAGTGGGCGGGAGCAACGAGACCATGGCGACGCTGAGGTTCCTGGTCGCGTTGTTCCTCGTCGTGGTCGCCATGAACGTCGCCGTCCTCGTGTACGCGCGGACCGTCATGCGCACGGGCGAGATCGCGGTACGCACCGCGCTCGGCGCGACGCGCACGCGAATCGTCGCCCAACTCTTCGTCGAGGCGTTCGTCCTGTCGGGGCTGTCCGCGCTCGTCGGGCTCGGCGTCGTCGCCGTGGGTTTGCGGATGTTCGATGCTGCACTGGTCGGCATTCTCGACGGCGAGGTTCCGTTCTGGATGCACGCCGGGGTATCGTTTGGCACTGTCATCTACACGTTGGCGCTGGCGGTGCTTGCCGCGCTGATCGTCGGCGTCATCCCGGCGCTGCGCGCGACGGGCGCAAAGCTGCGCGGAGCGATGGGCAGCCTCGGAAGCGGCGCGAAGGCGCAGCTTGGCGCGACGTGGACGGTGCTCATCGTCGCACAGGTTGCGATCACCGTCGCCGTCCTTCCGCCGGCGCTGCTCAAAGGTTGGGAGATGGTTCAGGAGGCAAGCCGGCCGGCGAGCTTCACGGCCGGGGAATATCTCGCGACGCGATTCGTCGTCGAGTCCGGCGCGGAGCCGGCAGCGATCGCGAGCGAGAACGACGCAGCGGCCGCCGACACCGCTCGGGCGATCATGCACAGACTCATCGCGCGGCTGGCGGTCGAGCCTGGAGTCGCCGCGGCCAGCATCACGACGGGTGCTCCGTGGGAAGGAATCGGCGCGACGCTGGAAGCGGATGGCAGAGTGACCGAGGCGAAGCGCGCCGTCGTTTTGAATGTGGACACGAGCTTCTTCAGGCTGTTCGGCGCGCGGATGCTCGCCGGCCGTTCGTTCACGGCGAGTGACGTGCCGCTGCGTTATGCGGACCGACCAGTGATCGTGAGTCGCAGCTTCGTCACCGAGGTTCTCGGCGGCGGACAAGCGGTCGGCCGGCGCGTTCGCTATCAGAGTCTCGGCAAAGATCCGCGTCCCTGGCTCACCATCGTCGGCATCGTCGAGGACTTTCCGACAGCGATACGCAATGCGAGCGAATCGACCAAGCGCGGCGCGCGGATGTATCAGCTCGCGATGCCGGGAGAGTTGAGGGACGCGTTGCTCACGATCCGGCTGCGTGGGGGGGGCCACACGCCCGAGACGTTCATGCCGGCCCTTCGGCGCATTGCGACGTCAGTCGATCCGATGCTGCAACTCTCGCATATGAGCACGTACGACGCGATGTATCGCGATTACACGAAGGGCGGCACGCAGCTGGCGCTGGTCGCCGCGCTCGTCACCGCCGTCGTAATTCTTCTGTCGGGGGCCGGAATTCACGCGCTCATGTCGTTCGCCGTCAACCAGCGGCGTCGCGAGATCGGGATTCGCGCGGCGCTCGGCGCGCCGGCCAGCCGCATCCTGAAGAGCGTGCTGACCCGCGCGACGCGACAGCTCGCGCTCGGTCTTGGCATCGGTCTCGTCGTGACCGTCGCGATCAATCGCGTGAGCGGCGGCGCGATGATGAGCGGGACCGGTCTCTTGCTCGTGCCCGTGACGGTAGCGTTGATGCTCGTCGTCGGTCTGCTCGCGGCTACAGGGCCTGTTCGGCGCGGGCTCCGCGTCCAGCCGACGGAAGCGTTGCGTGCCGAATAGTCGAGGCGGCGTTAGGGCGCCAATCGATCTCCTACTTTCGCAACCCGACATGCCAGGACCCGCCGATGCGTGGGACACCTCACTGCAAATGCGCCATAACGATCGCTGAAGCTGACAAGCGATCTATTGACGGCCTCGCTGCGCTCGGCTCTTATTGACTCGCTTGCAGCTTCTGTGAAGCGGCGCCCCGCGTCAAGTGCCATGCGCACTTGCCGTCGTAAACTCTGAATTGTCTGCGCGTCCTCGTCCCGACCAGCGCCTCGCGCACGGCGAGCTCGGCGCGCACATGGCGCCGCGCCGCCGACAGGCGATGCGCGCACCGATGCGCTCCCAACCGGCACGCCTCCATCAGTGTCCGCGCGTCCCGACGATCCGTCTTCGTCCGCCGTGACCGCGTCGCGTATATCGGCGCGAAGTTCGGATCGACCACGATGACCTCGTGGCCCAAGTTCTCGAGATGGCGCGCGACCCACTCACTCTCCGTACTCGCCTCCAGCAGAATCCGGGCGCGCGGACGCGCCCAACATGGCGGTGAAGCGCTCGCGGCTCGTCACGATGCGCAACTCGAGCGTCCGGCCGTCGTCCTGCCCAATGCAGAGTTGACTCTCGCGCTTGTGCAGATCGAGTCCTATCGTATCCATAGCGGCTGGCCTCCCGGGTTGTGCCTCGTCGCGAGACGATGAGCACGTTCTTATTGTGTGGGGCGAACCTTGCCACCACGTCGCCGTGGAGGTCCAGCCGCTTCATACCAACTAGCTCGGGCGCTAGGTTGGCACGAATTCCACATTAATGAAGAATGATCCAGCGCCGATTGCGAGGACTGTTTGCCGTGATCACGGGCGGTGCCGTCACCGGCGGGATCGCTGGCGCGGTATTCGGCCTGATCATCTTGCTAGCGCCTGGACCCAAGGTGGTCACGATCCATCCTCAGTTTCCGGGCGCCATCGTTGTGCTCCCCGCTCTCTTACTGGGCCTCGCGGGCGCAATCGGCGGTGGTGCGTTCGGGACTCTCATCATGCTGGCCGAGCGTGGCCGTGGCGTTGAGGCTATCCGAATTCGCCGCGTCGCGTTGTGGGCTGCCCTTGCGAGCGCCCCCGCGATACGCCTAGTAGGATGGTCATGGACGACAGTGGCGCTCGGAAGCATCGTCAGCGCGGCAATCGGCGCCGCGGCAATATGGATCGCCAAGCGTGGTCGGACCGGCCCAATGGCCGTCGAGCCGAATGCGCCGCCAACCTAACACGCCGCAACTGACCGGCGCTCCAAGCATTGCGGTTGTCGTCTATCACGATCTTCTCATCATCCATCACAACGCGCATATTGCGCCGGCCGTCCGCAGCTGAACTTGGGCGTTGAGCGGCGGCCGACTGCTTTCGATGGGCAAGAATTGGCATTGCACGCCACTATTTGCGGTGGGAGGCATATGACATCACGAGCTGGGCAACTTCGAGTGGCGGCATTCGTCGTGATGAGCCTCGCTGGCAGCGGCTTTCGATCGGTCAGTGGCCAGCGCCCCGGCAGTCCGCAGGATCCTGACCCGGCTCACGTCGCGATCATTGGCACCGACTACGCGTTCGTTCAACTGCCAACCACGCTTGCGGCCGGTCCGACGCTATTCTCCTTTGAGAACCGAGGGAGCAAGCGGCACGAACTCAGTATCGCCCTGCTCAAGTCAGGAGTTCCGGCCGAGTCACTCCTGGCAACGGCCGGGCGACTCGCGTCCCTCAGCTCGCGCGCCGTCTCGGACTCGATCGTCGGCATCCTGATCGCACGGCCCACAGAACGGAGTGGCGGACAGTTGTATGTGCGTCTCATCGCGGGGCGCACATACATCGTCGTCTGTACGCTCCGAGATACGCCGGACGCACCTCCTCACATGAGCCTTGGAATGGTTGGCAGCTTTCAAGTTCGCTGATGCAATCGCGCACCGATGGCCATCCACGACTTGGCGTGCGCGCCGCAACGAGTACGGTTGCCCATAAAAAGATGAAACGTCTAATAGACGCCTTGGAGCTTCTGGCCGTCTTCGCGGCGGTTAGCGCCTGCTCGCACGGGCACCATACTCGATTGCCGCTTGGTCCGGACGCCGCGGTTCCGCGCATGATACCGATCGGCCCTGCGGTCAGTCTCGAGGTCGTCGATTGGGGCGGTCGTGGCGAGCCGCTGGTCTTCCTCGCGGGTCTCGGGAACACGGCACATGTCTTCGACGCGTTTGCCCCACAATTCACTGACCGCTTTCATGCGATCGGCATCACGCGTCGCGGGTTTGGCGCTTCAGCCGGCGCGCCGCCGCCTGACAATCTCGACACGCTCGTCGCCGATGTCGCGGCGGTGCTCGACTCGCTCGGACTTGGGAGGGTCGTGCTCGTCGGGCACTCGATCGCCGGCGAAGAGATGACGCGATTCGCCGACCTGCACGGCGCGCGCTGCGCGGGGCTCGTCTACCTCGATGCAGCGTATGATCGCTCCGGCATTGACACACTCGCCTCGAGGCAACCATCCGCACCGGCTCCAAGGATCGCCGCGGCGGATACGGCGTCCTTTGCCAGCATTCGCTCTCTTTATGCGCGCGTGATGGGCGTCGAGGAGCCCGAGTCAGACATACGAGCAACCGAAAGATTCGACGCGGCGGACCGCTACCTAGGCTCAGTAACTCCGAACTCCCTCAAAGCGCGCGTTACTAGTGGGAAGCAGGTGGCCCGGTATGAGAGGGTCCGCTGTCGCGCTCTGGCCGTTTACGCCGTAGCCGACTCCGTGGCCGATGTGGTTCCGTACTACCAAGAGCTTGATACCGCCGGGCGCGCGCAGGCCGAGTCGCTGTTTAGGTTCGTGCAGGGTGTCGTCGCCGACTCGCGGGCCCGCATCGCTCGGTTGCGGCAGTTTCAGATCGTCGACGTACGTGGCAGTAACCACCACGTTTTCTTGCACCATCCGCGCGAGGTTGCTGAAGCGATGCGGACGTTTCTCGGGACAGAGTCGGCGTCGCCGCGCTCTAACCACCGTTGAAGGTGACGAAACGATCGCAGCATCTTACGGGATGGGCTTCAGCGCGCTTATTGCTGGCGTAACACATTTCCCCCGGATCCGATGGCTATGCGAGCGGTGGCGAACTGGTTGATGCGCGCGGCGACCTTGGTGGGGACGTTCACTCCCCTCCTCCATTCACAAGCCTCACGCGATAGCGCCGGTGTTCTCATCGTGGAGAACGCGCGGCCGGCCTGGAACGACAGCGAGCGATTGTTCCTCGCCGCGACGCCGCGCGTGATGATCGGCAACACTACTGACTCAGCATACCGCTTTCGACAGGTCCGAGGGGTCATGCTGTTAACCGACGGTCGGATTGCCGTCGCCGACGGGGCGTCGCTACAGCTGCGACTGTTCAGCTCACAAGGACGGTTTCTGTCAGCAAGCGCGGGCAAAGGGAACGAGCCCGGGCAAATCCTGAACATGAACTGGGTTCGCCGTCTGAACGGCGACACAATCGCGATCAACGCAGCCCCCTCAACGGCGGCGCTCTATTCGAATGCGGGACAGTTCGTGCGTACCGCGGTGTTTGCGCCTCGTGCAATGCCGCCCGCCCGATCGTCCCTCCTGGTTGCCCTGCTGCAAAGCGGATTGGGGGTCGTCACGCCAATGCCGGCTGTTACGCCGCACCCGATCGGGTCGCGATGGACAGAATCACTTTCCCTCAGCCTCGTGACGGATTCCAGCAGTACACGCCGCGAGCTCGGCACACTTCCGTACCTGGAAATGGAGCAGGTCAGCTCCGGGCCAACTCCGATATGGCTTTCGTCAGTCGGTGTGGTTGCCGCAACCGACGACCGCTTCTACGCCGGTTTTGGTAATCGGTACCAGATTCAAGTGTATGGGAGTGACGGGAAGCTGCGGTCGATCATTCGGCGGGCATGGACGCCCACGCCGATCACGGCCGACGACTGGGAGCGCTGGGTTGTGGAGTGGTCGAAGTTGTGGGTACGGACGACTGGCGCGGAGCGCGAGCGGGATATCCAGAAAGTACGCGAGTCGCCATGGGCCGAGGAAAACCCAGCGTTCTCGCAGTTCATCGTCGATCGCGGTGGCCGGCTTTGGGTGCGCGAAGCGCATTGGCAGGACGCGATTGCCGCAGGCTCGCTCCTCGATTCACCCGCCGTGCCGAGCGTGTGGTCGGTGTTCGATTCACGTGGACGTTGGCTCGGCGACGTGAGCATGCCGACAGGCTTTCTGCCATTCGAGATCGGAACGGACTACGTGGCGGGCATCCTGCGAGCCGATGGCGTGAATCACGTGACGATCTACGGGCTGAGTGCCCGAGGCCGATGATGGCGAGACAGTCGCCAGCTATGCACGTGGTAACTGCATGAAGAGCACACTTCTCACCGCGTTGTGCGTCGCGATCTACGGCTGTGGCGGCGGCGACAGTCCGACGATTCCGACTTCAGATGCGGCCATTCGCGGTTCCATTCGCGGCCGCGGCGATCTGGGCTCGATGCTCGTCGTCGCCTCGGCAGCGGATTCAACGTCGTGCGATCCGAAGAGCCGCGCGCAGGTTCAGCTTGGACACGCCCCGATTCTATTCCGGTCAGGGGGAACAGCTTCGGCCTCCAGCCTGCAGGTCGGCGTTTTTGTGTCAGTATGGATCACGGGCCCCGTTCTAGACACCTGTCCTGCAATAGTCACCGCTCAAGTCATCGTGATCGAAGACATGGGCAGTTGACGCTCGTTAGGCGGACGCTAGAACACTGCTCACGCGGGCGCTTGACGTCTATCAGAGAATGCGTATTCTCAGTTATCGGTTGCTACCCGTTGACATCTCGTTACGATGGGAGGTCGTATGTCGCGTCCTCGCAGCCTGACTCTCGGCGGCGTCCTGTTCGCCCTCGCCGGTATCTCGGCCATCAGTTTTCATGCGCGCACGACTCCGTCAGTATCGACCCGCCAGATTATCGCCGTCTACTTGGGCACCGAGGGCACCGACGCTGGAATGGTGACGATCGTTCGTGATATGAAAGCTGCGCTGTCACACCAGACGGCGGCGACGAATCGTGAGTTCATCGCTCGAGGTGTTTCGCTTGATCCTTCGGTTGACGGCGGTATACGGCACCTGGCACTGCTTGGTCCCTTTGATGAAATCGCCGTCGGCGGTAACTGGACAAACTCAGCCGTCATCCGGTATCTCGGCGGCGATATCGGGGCGACTCGCTCGACAGCCATTCCTCAACTCGTGCTGCTCGAGCGCGACGTGAATCAAGCCGGAGAAAGACTGCAAGTGAGCCCGGAACGCGAAATCGCTCGCTTCGTCGGCACGAAGGAGATCGGTGATTGGGTTCACCGCGGCGCGCCTCTTCCGTAAGTGACGACACCATTCCTGGTTCGACAAGTGCTCTTGGCGGCGGTTGTATGCGCGGGGCTGTTGCCGGCTCAACGATGCGTCCAGACGCCCTGGCGCTGCCGCCGCCGATCTCGCGCGAGCCGTGCTTCGGCGCTGTCTCGGCTGACACGCTTTTCTTTCAACTCCCATGGCGACCGTTCAGGTCCGTTACATTGTGGATGACATCGAGGCAGCCATTGCATTCTATGTGACGCACCTTGGCTTCCACCTCGATCTGCATCCGGCCCCGCCGTTCGCCATGCTGTCGCTCGGCGATCTTCGGCTCGTTTTGAGTGTGCCGAATCCGCGCGGCGGCGGTGGACAACCAATGCCCGACGGCACTCCACAACGCCCCGGAGGCTGGAATCGATTTGCCGTGCAGGTTCAGGATCTCGCCGGCACCGTGGACCGGCTTCGAGCGGCGGGCGTCCCGATGCGCAACACCATCGTGGTCGGTGTCGGTGGCAAACAAGTCATCATCGAGGATCCCGCCGGCAATCCGGTGGAATTGTTTGAGCCAACCATCGCCGAGGCGCGTCTCCCGGATTCTTGAATCGGGGAATGCGCAGCACACAAGCCCGCGGACAGCCACACATCTATCACGCGCATGAGCGAGTCGCCGCCGCAGGATGAGCCGCAAATCAAGTGTCCGCAGTGCGGAGCACCAGTCACCAGAACCAATTCCGGCGACTTCGACGCGAGTGGCCCCCAACGGGTCGAATTCATCTGTCCCAACCAGCACCGCACGACCGTCGTGCTTGTGGAGATTGACGACGATGATCTCGACCCAACCGTATAACGAACGCTGAACCGGGACACAACGCGCGCCATCGAGGACGATGGCGCGCGTCTGACTGGCTCCTCAACCCTTTTTATAGGTAGTGGTCGTCGTGACCGGCGAACCACCGCCCCGACCAGGGTTGGTCGACTCGACAATCAAGTTGCCGGCCTGGTCCAACGACAGTGACATCGTCGTTTCGCGAGGCGTCCCGTTGAACGTCATCGACGTGTGAATGACGAGCTTGCTGCCGACCCACTTGGCCTGCGAGACCTGGTCGACGCTGTTGCCGCCCATGGTCATTGTGTTCTTGCTATCGGAACCGTCGAGGTTGTAGACGCTTTTGATCTCGCCCGCCTGGGTCGTGCGCGTGACCGTGAGAGTTTTGGCGTCCTGGCTGATCGTGACGTCCGGTCCAAGACCACCCCGTCCACCGCCGCGGCCGGTCGGCGGCGGAGCGTTCGGGTCCACTACCATCGTCCAGTGACCCGCCAAGTTCGCTCCTTGCGCGGCAAGGAGATTCGGGCCGGCCAATATCGAGGCCGCCGCGAACAGCACCGCAGTACGTCGCATACGCTCCTCCTCGTTCGGGAATGCCCACAAGGCCGCGATCGCGGCCAGACGAGAACACTCGCTCTTCCGCAATTGCGTCACCGCAACAAGTGCGCTTGGCGGCCCCTGCTGCCTATGCTCCAGCGACCCCGACTTCAGCGCGGGCATGCTCGAGCGCGCTCGCTAAAGAGCGCTGAAGGTGACAATGCGGCTGTGGAAACGAGGCATCGCGCCGACTCTGCGGCCCGATCCGAACGTTCGTATCGCCCTTATTTTTTCTTGTTCGTCGTGAACCGAAAGGGCAGGCTCACCCACGCGGCGACTGGCCTCGATTCCAGTCCAAGCGTACGGGCGGGGTCGAAGCGGAAGCTTGGCAGGACGTCGCGCACGGCAGCCGTGAACAGCTCGTCATCCGATTGCTCGACGATGATGCTCGCGACGTCGACCTTCCCGAGCTCGTTCACCAAGAAGCGCACGACGACCTGCCCTTCGCGTGTCCCCGAGCGGAGCAGCTCGGGCGGGAAGGTTGGCTCCGGCATGCGCCCTATGATCCGGGGAGAAGAGTGCGCTTTACTGAGGTCCGCTGGCGCGGGATGTGGCACGACAGGCGTCGTTTCAGCCCGATCGGTGTCGGACGCACGCTGCCGCTCCGTCGCCGAATGCAGGATCGCGTCGACGCTCAGCGGCGCGGGCACGCTCGGGATATTAACGGAATTCACATGAACCTGGACACGGGGCGCGCGCAGCCCCGGCGGAGCGCTATCCGGCGCACGCTGTTCTTGCTGGATCACCGCAGCGGTCGGCGCCGGCGTCGCGCTCGCGACGCGGAGTGAGTCGGTGTGCGTTTCGGCCACCACGGCCGCCGCGACGGTTCCAATGGATACAGCCCTCTTCGCCGGCGCCGTCACCACAGGAGCGCCGGCGGCGGCGGTGCGCTGCGGAGCGCTCAGCTCTGTGGAGACGGGTTCCTTGCCGCTGCCAGAACCCGGGCGCAACATCAGCAGTCCGGCGAGCGCGATGGCGACGGCGGGCACTCCAGCGGATGCATACAGAACCGTCCGTTTCGTAAGCGCCGGCTTGGGCGATTTGGCCAGGACCAGTGCGACAGTAGATCGCCAGTCGCTAACCACAGCATCCGCAGGCGTGGCATCGACAATCGCGACATCGCCCTGCACGACGTTCGCGAAAACGACATCACGAAGCAGTCCGCGCGATTCGCGATCGGTGATGCTCCCCGATGGACGAACACTCTCGGCTGGTGAGACGACGATATGGGAACCAGAAGTCTTCTGCATCGAAGACGCCATCAACGATGCGGCCGCCACCGCGGCAGCGACCGCCGGCGTTTTCGCGAATTCGCGTGAACGGGGGGCGGGGGGCTGGGCGGGGGCGGGGGCGGGGGCGGGACGTAGCAGCAGCGGCTCCGACTCACCGAGGAATTCCAGCTTCTTCGAATTGATCGGGGATGGCACAGTCGTCGACGGCGTATCGGCACGGGAGTCCGGCACCCGCTTGAGCCAGGCCGGAGTAGCTACCGAACCTCTGGCGGCCTTCGCGGCGGTGTCGGCCGCGACGGCGACCTGCAGTTCCAGCTCGGTCACACGAGACTGCGCGGCCTGCACGGTTGCATGGCCAGGACCCAATGACACCTCGCGCGTTGCCAGGGCACGCCGAAGTAGCGCCAACGCCTCGACGAAGTTGCCGCGTGCCGCGCACGTTTCCGAGAGGTGCTCCAGCGTGACGACCGTGACCATATGATTCGGCTCGAGCGTCTTCTCTCGAATGCGCAATGCATCTCTGAACAGTGCTTCCGCCGAGGCGTCATCGCCGAGTTTGCGTTTCACGACGGCGAGGCCGGCGAGCACGGTGGCGACGTCGGCACTCTCCTCGCTCTTGCCCCGTGCGATCGCGAGCAAGCGTTTGAGGACGTCCTCGGCGCGCGCGTGTTGCGATCGATGAATGTGTAGCCGGCCCAACTCGTTCAGGAGCGGGGCGAGTGCGGCGTGTTCCCTGCCGAAGAGCTCTTCGCTGATTGCGAGTGCTTCGGTGAGGAGCACCTCCGCTTCGGCGTCCCCTGCCCGGCCGAACTTCCGGGACAGCTTCCCAAGGTGGAAGAGGGCGGAGGCGAGCTCCCGCCGGAGACTGGGATCGCTGCGCGCCGCGACTATTGCCGCGTGAAGGGATTCGGCGGCGGCAGCCTCGTTCCCCGCGGTTAACGCGGTTCGCGCTGCCTCGAACCGTTGGGTAAACAACGCTTTTGTGTCGGCCATGTGCCCGCCCTGCCGTAATGCTTGTCCCCGACGCATCTTCGCTATGATCGCGTTGTCAGGACGATCGAGGGCCGGCCGGCGAAACGGGCAAGCGACGATAAGATGCGGCTAGCACGCTTCTCTCGAACCGCGAAGACCCGGACTTCAACGGTTCGTCCCGAGCCTTTGGGACTCCCATCGATCGATGACTGCTTGAGAGCCCCACAGCCGGGACAGAACGCAGCGATGCTCGATGATGCTGGAATGACAATGAGTATTCGCTGTTTGATCCAGAGCCTTCATTTGCTGCTCCGGAGGTGTGACAATGGGCAAGGCTCGTCGTAAGAAAGCGGCACGTGCCGCCGCACGATCCACTCGGACCTCGAATTCGAGGCTGTCCATCATGGGGCGCACGCGCGCATTCATCGTCGGCATGCTGCCCGTGATTGCGATCGTGCTCGGCACGCGTCAATTGCTCGCTGAAGCCTTTCGAATACCAAGCGGCAGTATGGAGCCGACGCTGCTCGTCGGAGACTGGCTGTTTGTGAACAAGCTGCGGTTCGGACCGCACATCCCGTTCACAGATCACTCACTCCCGGGCTACGCTACACCGAAGCGCGGCGATGTCGCCGTGTTCATTTCGCCACCCCAGGATCTGGCGATTCGAATCTCTCCCGACCAAGTCACACCGACGCTTGTCAAGCGGATCGTCGGACTTGCCGGTGACACCCTCCTCATGCGGCACGGGCAGCTCAGCGTAAACGGAACTTTGGTGCCGTCACCGAGCGCGTTCTCATTGCCCGACAGCGTTGGCGATCAACCACAGGCGATCTTTGCCTGGCAACATCACATCGAAACGCGCGACTCTCGATTCGGGCCGCCCGTCCCCTCTCCCAGTTTGCATGAGTGGGGACCGCTCGTCGTGCCCACCGGCACGATGTTCATGATGGGCGATAATCGCGACAATTCAATCGACAGTCGCTACTATGGCCCCGTCCCACGCGCCAACCTGCTCGGAAGGCCGATGTTCGTCTACTACTCCTACGATCGCGAGCGCGGCTTCGACTACATCCGCGCCGTGACCGCAATCCGGTGGCGGCGACTAGGCACGTGGATTCGCTAAGCGGTCGAAGAACTACTCGGCTTCGTCGGAGAACTTGGCGTTAGATGGCTCCACGCTTCGCGTTTCTTACATTGCGCGCTGCTTTCGCATTGACACTCGGCGGGACGACTTTATAGCCAGACGCCAATCGTGGCGCGGCAGCAGTGATCATGCGCGCCAACCCCTTCTCCGCAATTTTCGTCCACTGCCAGCTGACTCTCAGGTGCAGCGGCTCGGGCAAGCCGGCCGTCGTGCAAACGAGGCTCACGTCGCATCCCGGCGCTGCTTCGGTCTCTGCTTTACAATCCCAAACACGACCTTCTTCGTCAGTCACTCGGCGCGATGACATCGTTGGTGTCTCCATAGTTGGGCTGCGAACCACTGCCAGTAATGGATTGCGCGAGCCCCAGGGAAGTAACTGACGATTAACATCATGTAAGAGGAGTTGCTGGTCGCCAGTGAGCCCCGTCACCACCTAGCTGCGCCGAGGTTGCCACTCATGCCCACTCTCCAGGAACAGTTTGGCGCCATCGACATCTACCTGTTCGATCAGCTCCTGCGCGGCAATGTCTCGAAGGGGATGACGATCTTCGACGCCGGCTGCGGCACCGGGCGGAACATCGTGTACCTGCTCCGCGAAGGGTACGAGGTCTTCGGCGCCGATCTCGATCCGCAGGCGATCGATGCCGTGCGCCGCCTCGCGCCGCACCTGCCGGCCGATAACTTTCGCGTCGAACCCGTCGAAGCACACTCGTTCCCGGATCTCTTCGCCGACGTCGTCATCATCAACACCGTCCTGCACTTCGCGCGAGACGACGATCACTTCCACGCGATGCTGCACGGCTGCTGGCGGACACTCAAGCCGGGAGGGCTTTTCTTCTGCAGGCTCGCGTCCACGATCGGGGCCGAAGGTCTCGTCCGGCATCTGCACGATCGCTGGTACGCGATGGCGGACGGCACCGAGCGGTACCTGGTCGACGAGGCGATGTTGATGCAGGTGACGAAGGACCTCGGGGCCGAGCTCGTCGACCCGATCAAGACGACCGTCGTGCAGAATCTGCGATCGATGACGACGTGGATGCTGCGAAAAAAATAGCGTGCGGCGCACTGGAGGCCCCCATGTATTCCGATCCTTCGAGCTTCCTCGAGTATCTTGCAAGTGTGCACGCCCGGACGCGGCGGATCGTCACATGCGTTCCGGCCGAGTCGCTGGAGTGGGTGCCGGCGCCGGGCCGTTGGTCGGCGGGAGATCAGGTGCGCCATCTGGCGGGAATCGAACGCTGGATGTACGCGGAGACTGTGTCCGGACGGCCCAGCTGCTACCCGGGGCACCATCGCGCATTGGCCGACGGGTTGCCAGCCGTGCTCGCGTACTACGATGACCTACACGATGCGGCCCGTGCCCAATTCGCGGCGCTGACGCCCGCGCAGTGGACCGCGCGGTGCAGGACGCCCGCGGGCACGCCAATCACGACGTGGAAGTGGTTGCGGGCCATGATCGAGCATGAGGCGCATCACCGCGGACAGTTGTACTTCACGCTCGGCTTGCTCGGCGTACCGACGCCGCCGATCTTCGGCCTGAGCGAACCAGAGCTCCTCGCGCAGTCTGACCCCGGCCGGGCGAGCGCGTAGATCTCCCAGGCGATGGTCTTGTAGAGGCCCCGTGGGTCGTCGCCAACGGCGTAGAGGTCGAAATGACCGCGCCCTTCGACGTAGCGGAAGTCGGTCCTGGCCCCGAGCTCTTTCATCGTCGCTTCCAGGAGGTGCGCCGCGCCGTCGAGATAGAAGGAATCAGCCGAACCCACGGTCAGATGGATCTTGCCATCGAGATCCCGCTTGAGCTCCGGCCAGTGGCGACGAAGTCGTTCGGCAACATCATAGTGATCTCTCCAATACGAAATCACGACCGAATCCACCGCTCCTGTCGTGCGATCGAACAGCGGGACCGGAAGTCCGTCTGCGCCGCGCGGGGAGAACACCCACTCGAACGAGGCGAGCTGGCCGCCGTACGCACCGACCACGACTTCGCGACGCGTGTAGTCCTCGATCGAGACCAGCATCTGCCCTTTGTCCTGCGCCAGCGGCCAAGGCGAGCCATCGGGTTTGCGATAGACGTTCGCGCGCGGAGCGTAGAGGTCGACGCCTAAGAAGTTGTGGAAGTCGCTCGGGTCGGGCGAAGTTGGCCACGCGCCGCCAAACAGTTTGGGATAGTTCACCTGCAGCCACAGCGCCGCCCATCCGCCTGATGAGTGTCCTGTAACAAATCGGCCGGAAGGTTTTGCGTCCATGCGATAGTGTCGTTCGAGATCTGGAATGAGCTCGGCAGTCAGCGCCTGGCCCCACGGTCCGTTGTTGACGCTGTTGACGAACTCGCTCGTGCCGCTGGGACTCGACTGGTCGATCCCCACCCAGATCATCGACGGTGCCTTACCCATTTGCATGTCATTCCAACGGGCGACGCCGACGTCGTGCAGGGAGCGCAACGAGCCACCGAAGCCCTGAGTGTAGTAAACCGTTGGAAAGCGCTGCCCGGGATGAGCCACGTAGTCCGGCGGCGTCACTACCCAACCATGCATCATCACCTGCCGACCCCAGAAGTTGCTGAGGGCCGGGCTGACGAATTCGATCGGGTGAATGTCTGATTTGGCCGCCGGATACACCTCTCTCATCGCCGCCGGCACGTTGGACAGTGGCTCAAGTGGATCGGATTCGGGGACGATGGTCGCAAGCGTCAGAGGCTGCGATGCGTCGCCGGGCAGGTCCATCTCTACGACGCCGCTCACGAGATCACCTGGACCGCGTGACGTGTAGTTGTAGCTGTGGTCGCGATCGAGCACCGCCTGCACGGCGTAGTGGCCGGGCTTGAGCTGAGAGAATGGCGTTGGGAAGGCCGAAATGTCGGCGTCGATATCTACCGTGGCGCCGGGTGCGAGGCGCGCCACCTCCTGAGCAGCGATGGCAGTCGCGTGAGTGTCGATCTGGTCCATGTCGACGCGCGTGACGGGCCTCTTGTCGCCGGGACCGAGCAGCTTGGCGAAGATCAGCAATCGGCCGGAGACCGGCGCCGCCGAGGCTTGGCCCAAGCCCACGTGAAACACCACCGGCGCGGGCAAGGCCCGGGCGCCGAGGATGGTCGCTACGACCAGCAGGTTGTGCGCGCGCCGCCAAGGATGGGCGCTGGACCAATGAATCATTTGTAATCGCGATAGCTCGTTTGCGGATGTACCCCCGACGTCGCGGGTACCGCGGAATGTCGGGATAGGAATTTCAGTCGTACCGAACCGGGCGCGCAACGTCAACGCTTACGGCCGCGGCGGATCCTGTGCACTTTTATTCTGGTAACTGGTCGAGTTTCGTATCGAGCCGCCACCGTTGCTGCAGCCGACAAGGCACTTCACCGCACGAACCCAAACGAGAAGGACAGGACATTGCCGGTGTTTCTGATTCGGTTGGTCGCGACCGCAGTTTTTCTATCGGCGGTTCGACAAACGAGCGCACAACCTTCTCGCCCTTCGAGCGGCCCGTCGCTCGATCGACCCTGCTCATTCGTGACCGCGGCGGAGATGGCGGGTCTGGTCGGAACACCGGTGGACACCGCCGCGGACGAGCATTTTCGCTGCAAGTACGTCGTCGGCAAAGGCTGGCTGGAGACCAAGCTGATGAATCTCGAGCTGAAGGCGACGCGAGACATTTACGACTACAACAAGGCCCACGGCAAAGCGGTGCCCGGTGTTGGTGACCAAGCGTATCAACTCGGTGCGACGTTGGCCGCGAAGGTCGGGGATGTCCTCGTCGTTGTCGACGGCAGCAATGTGCCGCGGCCAACGGATAACGCCCGGCTCAAGGCAATCGCGCTGAAGATCATCAAGCAGATTCCTTGAGGGAGCCTGACCGATTGTCCTTCGGGTCAAGCGATCCAATCGCCTCAGAATCGCTAGCGCGCCGTCCGCTGCCGTAGCTCGGCAATAAAATTCTCGACGAGCACCAGCGACACGGTTGCGTCGCCTGTTGAAGACCCGATGTGCAGCATGGCGAAGCGCCGCCCATCCGGCGTTACGTCGTACGCCTGTGCCCACGCCGACCCGAGGTAGCCGGTCGTGGAGAAGAGGCGTTGCCTCGTGAGAATTCCGAACGTCGCCTTGGTGGCCACCTTTACCGCCTGCATGTCGTTCGCAGCGTCGACGTAGAACAATTCGTCTCCTTGGCGGCTCCACAGCGGCGACGATCCGCCGGCGGTCGAGACCTGCCACTTACCGGACTGCGCATCGGGGAACGGACGAACGAAGACTTCGAAGCGGCCCGACTCGTCGGACGCGTACGCGAGCCACTTGCCGTCGGGCGAGAGCGCGGCGTTCCGTTCGCGGAATGACGTTGCCACCAGTGGTTGCGAAGCACGATCGACTCCGGGCCTCGCGGCGAGAAGGTCACAGCAGACGGCATCGGCCGTGCGGAGCACCAGCCACTGGTGGTCCGGAGACTCGAACCCCTCGCCCAGTCCTCGTGGATCCGACGCGACGCGCTGCGCCGGTGCACTCCCGTCGGCGCGCTGACGGTAGAGCGCGGGTAGTCCCTTCCGGTCGGAGATGAAGAAGATGTCGCGCCCGTCCTGCGACCAACGCGGCCGCTGATTGTTCGTTCCCTCGAACGTCAGTCTGGATAGCGGACCGCCGTTGAGGCGCTTGATCCAGATGTCGGAGTTGCTCGTGTTCGATTGGCTGTTGATGAATTCCGCTGCCAACTGTGATCCGTCCGGAGAGATCGCCACGGAGTAGACCAACCCGGCGGGCCACGCCGCATCCAGCGGAGTCGCCGCGCCGTCGCGCGTCACCCACGTGGGCTGGGCGATCGTGGAGTTGTAGTCGGTCGAGTAGAGGAGCGACCCGGTCGAGGCGAGAGCGAGATCCACGACTCCGAACGCGCCGACACCGAGCCCTCGCCAGAGTAGGACAGGCGGTCCGGTCATCTCGAGACGGTCCGCGTCGAAGCGCGCGGCCATCAGGGAACCGTCGCCGGTCACATAGAGGAGGTGGCCGGTCGGTGCATACCGTGCGCGCGCCGCCTGCACCACGAACTTCGTCTGCTTCGTGCGCAGATCCGCGACCATGACGCGGAAATCGCTGATGTCGTCGCCGACGCGCCGGATGCGAAACAGGACGCCTGTTGCTCCGGGCAACACTTCGGGCCACGCTACACCGACCTCGCGCTTGAGCGAATCGAGCTTGTATATCAGTTCGCGGTGCGTTCCATCGGGCTTGATCCGCGAGAGAGAGTTGACCCCGTCGAAGTAAATGAACCCGTCGTCGCCCCACGACGCTCCGCCACCGGAGATGCTGTCGCGGGTGACCACCACCGAATTGCCGCCCGCAACTGGCAGGAGTCGGAGCTCGAAGGGATTGAGATTGATGAACCCGATGCGGCTGCCGTCCGGCGAGAAGAACGGGTTCGTGGCGCCGTCCGTGCCTGGGACGGGCACCGCGTCGAGGGCATCGAGCGAGCGACGCCACAACTGGGTTCCGCTACTCGCCGGCCCGACATAGAGGAACGACTTTGCATCGGGGGCCCAGGCGAGCCGCGTGCCGCCAGGCGAGCTCAAACCCTGCGAGCGCGAAAGAGCGAGACTGAACCGCGAGACCGAGAGCGGGGCCGCCGACCGCGAGCCACGCACGGCCAGCGCGGTCGAGGCAACGGCAATGACGGCGAGTGCGGCGATGATCGCTCCCGCGTAGCGATGCCATCCGGCCGATGAAGTGACGCGCGCCGACGCGGAGCGGGACAGCGTGAACTGAGAGTTGCCCAACGCGTCGGCAAAGGCTTTGGCGCTCTCGAACCGATCCGCGGGCAGCTTCTCGAGCGCCTTGTCGATCGCGTCCGCCACATTCGGCGGGACACTTTTCCGAAACCGCGTTACGGGCTCGCTCGGCTCGGCGATGATCTTCATGATGATCTGCTGCGCGGAGCCACCCAGGTGCGGCGGCTGCCCGGCCAGCATCTCGTAGAGAACGCTGCCCAACGAATAGATGTCGCTGCGCCCGCTGATCTCCTTCTCTGCCGTCGCCTGCTCGGGCGACATATAATGCGGCGTGCCGAGCGAGAGCCCGGTCTCGGTCATGCGACCGCCGGCCGCCGCGCTCACCGCGAGCGCGATTCCAAAGTCCGCCACCATCGGGCGGCCGTCGTGCAACAGAATATTCTCGGGCTTGATGTCGCGGTGGATCACGCCGTGACGGTGCGCGTAGTCGAGTGCGTCGGCCACGTCGCGCGCGATGCGCACCGCTTCATCGACGCCGAGCTGGGTCTCGCGATCCAGCTTTGTGCGCAACGTCTCGCCGTCGATGAACGGCATGACGTAGAACAAGAAGCCGTCGGCGGTTCCCGAATCGAACAGCGGGAGGATGTGCGGATGCTGAAGCGCCGCCGTCGTCTTGATCTCCACGACGAAGCGCTCGGCGCCCAGCACGGCCGCGAGCTCGGGCTTCAGAACTTTGAGCGCGACCTTGCGATCGTGCCTGAGGTCCTGGGCCAGATACACGGTCGCCATCCCGCCCTGCCCCAACTCCCGCTCGACGCGGTAGCGATCGGCCAGCGCTGATGAGAGTCGTTCGGCGTTTGCGTTCATCGGCCGCAGAAGGTAGCGCCCGATCCCGGCAAACGTCAGGGCGGCCGGCGCTGCTTGGCGAGACTATCCACCATGGCGTGGTACTCCGGCGTCCATCGAAGCACCTCGTAGTTGGGATCCAGCACCAGCTGCTCGGCGACGAAGCCGGGCGTGAGCTCAACGTCGTGTGACAAACCGCTCACCTCCACGACGGTCCTGAAGCGCTCACCGCCTCGCCCTCTCGCCTCGACCGTCAAGTGAGCCCGGTACGCCGGCTCGCGCTGCGCTATCGTCGCCCGGATTCGTGCGCCGTCCGGTTGCCACGCGAGCCTGAAGTCGGGAGCGCCGGCGCGGTTCAACCACTGATCGAAAAACCAGTCGAGATCACGGCCCGCGGCGCGCGTCGCTGCCTCGCGGAACTCGGGCCAGGTGATCGACTTCGGCGCGGGACCGCGCAGGCTCCGCCACATTGATTGAAACCGACGTTCGCCCATCTCGCGGGACAGCATGTCGAAAACCAGCGCGCCCTTGTTGTAGGCGAGGTTCCTCTGGTTGATCCCGGCCGTCATGCCCGACAGCGGCTCGTCGGCACCGGCGGCGACGAGTCGAAAATACGCGGCGGCGCTGTAAATAGGATCGAATTCGTAACCTTGCATTCTCAAGCGCCGGCCGGCCTCCGGGCCACCGAGCTTCTCGACGATGCGAATTCCGCCGTATTCCGCGATCGACTCTTCCATATAAAGGAATCCAGGGCGATCCCAGATCAGCGCGTGGGGAAACCACTGGTGGCTCATCTCGTGGCCAAGCCACTCGTACTCGTACTTGGCATCGGCCGCGTCGAGCGCGCGATGGTTGAGGACCAGCATGCCCCGCGGGCTGAATGCGTTGAACCCCGCTGCCTGGGCGAGAGGGCGCGGCACTTCCACCAGGGCGAGACTGTCGAACGCGTACGGGCCGAACTCGGTGGTGAGCACGCCGAGCATCGACTCGGCTCCAGCGAGAAGCGACTGGATGTGCGGCCGAGGACTGAGGAGCCACGCGGTCAATGGCACTGCTCCGCCCTGGCCGACGACGGTGTACGGCCCCGCCACAAACGTGAAGTACGACGGCTTCGTTTGGCTGAACCGAAAGCTCCCGCGCGCCTCTTCTTCGGCGGTACTCATTCGCCGAGCGCCGGTAACGACTCGCCATCCGACGGGCACTTGCACGGTGAGATCACCGACACCCTCGCCTTGATGTTCGAATCGCGGATACCACGTATCACCCCAGCCCGTTGCGAACGCCACCTCAGGCCCGACGTAGTACAGGAACGCTGTATCGCCTGAACCACGGGCCGAAAAGCGCAGCTTGACGCGCTCGCCCGCCGGAATTGGACGCATTGGTTTGACGCGCCACTTCACGTCGCCGTTCCTCTCGCCAGCGACGCTTCCGGTTTTCGGCGACGGAATGCGCTCGGCCTGCGCCGTACCGGCGCTGCTCGACGGCGCGACGATGTCTACGCTGAGCTCCGTGAATCTTTGGCCGAGTAGCAGCGTGAGCTCGTCCCGCGTTGAATCGGTGGCCGGGCCATCGAATGCGCCGCCGACCTCGATCCGTCGTTCCATCGGGAACAGGCGCACGTTCAGCGAATATTGGGAATCGGGCGCGGGTTTGGTCGTGCGCGGAACACAGGCGATGGCGAGTCCCAGCACAGTCAATGCGCAGATCGCTCGCACCCTCTTCATACCGATTTTCCTCGTCTGCGACGCGGCGTCAACTCGAGCACGGGACGGTCGCCCGGCTGCGCGAGTCCGCGCCACAAGAGGTCTGCATAGGCGTCGGCGACTTCGTCGCACGAGTAGGATCCGCTCGGCGAGAACCATTGGGCCGTCCAGTTGGCGGCGCCGAGGAGCAGCAGCCTGACGAGGGAGAGATCGATGTCGCGGCGCAGCCGGCCGGTGCCGGCGGCGGCGTGGAGAATCCCATCCCACAGCGCGTCGTAGCGATCGCGCAACCGAACCATGTGCGCCCGGGAGTCGCCGGACAGCGATCGCCCTTCATAAAGCGTGACGTAGATCGCGACATCATCGCGAATGAGGAGGCGAAGGTGGGCGCGCAACGCCAGTCGCATTCTTTCGAAAGGATCGGTCGCGTCGGCAACGGCGAGGCGCACCGCCTCGGTCGCGTGGGCGATGCCGCGCTCGACCAACGCGAGCAACATCTCTTCCTTGGTCGAATACCGGTAATGGAGACTGCCCGGCAGAAGCCCGGCGGCATCCGCGATCTGTCGCACCGTGGTCGCGTCGAACCCGTTTTTACGAAACAGGCGGCCGGCGATCTCCAGCACGGGATCGTCACTGGATGCGATGCGGGCAGCGGTTGTTGATTTGGTCATACGACCAAATCAAGCACCTGTTATCATCTTGTGTCAAGTCATATTCCGTTTGGTCGCATGGCCAAGCCGACAACAGATTCAAGTTGAATTGTGATGCCTTCGGCATCACTCTTATATGATCCCGTTGCCGCCGAGCTGGGGCGTTAGGCCGACCAGAAGGGGATCCATGACTATTATGCCATCTGATGACGCGAGGAAGCAGTCGATTGCTTCTATCAGGCGCTACTTCCTCGAAGAGCTCGATCAGGACATTGGGGAGCTGAAGGCCGGCTTGGTTCTCGAGTTCTTTATCAAAGAAATCGCACCGACGATTTACAATGGCGCCATCGCCGATGCGCAGACATATCTCAGAGATCGGCTGGCCGACCTCGAAGGTGCTTGCTCGGTCCCTGAATTTGCTTTTTGGCCTAACGCGTCTGTCCGGCGAGCATCTCGGTGACGGCCCGCCTGACGAACGCTGACGAGACGAACAGTCTATTGATTGCGTCGCTCCGCCCAACTCTCATATACTCGTTGGCGGCATAGCTCAGGCGTCACGTAGCGCCACACATGCTGGTGACATAGGAGACCGTATGAATCTCGTCTCGAAGCTCGCGCGCGGCGCCGCTGCGCGCTTTATCCCCGGCCTAAACGCCGCGGTACGCTGCGGGGGATGCGGTCGCACCAAGCCTGAGGCCGTCCACCTGGTAGCCGGCCCCGACGTTTACCTCTGCAGCGACTGCTTTCAGAAAGCCGCGCGAGTGCTTGCGCCGCGTCGCCCACCAGCGGACGCCGTACGCTGTCGATTCTGTCGCCAGCCACGTCCACTCGCGGATGTCACGAGTGTGGGCACGGTCACGGTCTGCGCCGACTGCCTTGGACTCATCGATGACATTCTGACTGACGCGGTGCAACCTCTTCGTCCAGCCACATAACGAGCGCTGCGACTGACGTAGGCCATCCGTGCGTGGGGGCAGATGATGTCTCGTGTGCGTGTGCACAACTTCACAATATCACTCGACGGATACGGCGCCGGCCCGTTCCAGACCCGCGAGGATCCCTTAGGCGTCGGGGGTGAAACGCTGCACGAATGGTTCATCCCGACGCGCGCGTTCCAGCGCATCAACGGTAAGAGCGGCGGCGCGACCGGCGTCGATGATGATATCGCGGCGCGTTTTGGTCAGGGCGTCGGTGCGTGGATCATGGGGCGCAACATGTTCGGCCCGATTCGTGGTCCGTGGCCCGATGACGCCTGGCGCGGCTGGTGGGGAAAGAATCCGCCGTACCACGGCCCGGTCTTTGTTTTGACGCATCACGACCGCCAGCCGATCGAGATGGAAGGCGGCACGGTCTTCCACTTTGTCACGGGCGGTATCCGCGAGGCGATGGAACGAGCGACGGCGGCAGCTCAAGGAAAAGATGTGCAGATCGGCGGCGGTGTGTCGACGATCCGCCAGTACCTCGAAGCGAGGCTGATTGACGAGCTGCACGTGGCGATCGCACCGAGGTTGCTCGGGTCCGGCGAGCATCTCTTCTACGGACTCGACCTCCGGACGTTGGGCTATGAGTGCTCGAGCCATGTGCCGACTGCCGCCGCAACCCATGTCACGCTGACACAACGTCAGTGACTCATGCGTCGCACTGGCTGCATTGACAAGGCGCCATGCTGATTACGATCTTTGGCTCGCGCTGTAGGGCGCAACGGCGTCCGAGCCGGAGGGGCATCGCCCGCCTACGTGACGTCCGTGGAGTGCCCAGCGATGCTCAACATCGACCACCTCCGCAAGCAGGCGAAGCTATATCTGCGGTGGCACCGAACGCAGTACTATCCGGTCGCCGCGCGGATCCGGGCGGTGTTGCCTCGCTATCGCCGACTGAATGACCGTGAGATTCTGGCGCAACCCTTCCTGCTGTCGGATGCGCAGGAGCTCGTTGCGCGAACGGTCGGGTTTGACAGCTGGGAGGCGCTCCATCGGGGAAGTCACTTCGTGACGCAAACCCGTACCGGTACTCCCGCCATGACCACACTCGTCGCCGCCGAGCCACAGCTCTACGTCCGAGACATTGTCGCCTCGTGCGAGTTCTATTCGCGCATGCTCGGTTTCTCCGTTGCTTTCATCTATGGTGAGCCGCCGTTTTACGCTCAGGTGTTCCGCGACGGCGCCCGATTGAACCTGCGGCAAGTCGACGAGCCTGTCGTCGCTGCGCGTCGCGACGCTGACCAGCTGCTCGCCTGCTCGATCACACTCGAAGATGCAAAGCCGCTCTTTCTCGAGTATCAGAAGGCGGGTATCGACTTTGCGCAGCCGTTGAGAAATGAACCGTGGGGCGCCCGCACTTTTATCGTGCGTGATCCCGATGGCAATCTCGTTCTGTTCGCTGGGCGAGGGGAGTAACGGAGGAGCGCGGGGGCTCGTCGAATCACCGATCCTGCAGCGCTATCCACGGCGTGTACAGGATCGGACCGCCCTTTGCGAGCTCCTCTTTCATCTTTGCGTTCGGCGTTCCCAGCACTTCGCCCGTGACAGAAGCGGTGGCCAGGAGCGGCTGCATCAAATGGCTGATGTTGGCAAAATGCTCGATCGCCGCGTCGGCATCGCGGTAACGCTCGAACACGATCGCCTCGCTCTCGTCCGCGTTGAAGAAGATTTCGTACTGCAGCGTGCCGCGATCCTTGGTCCTCACGATCTCCATGGCTTCTTCCGTCAGGCGCTTCCATTCCTCGACCTTGCCGGGATGAAATCTTACTCGTGCGATTCCTTTGATCTCGTCCATTAGTACTCCCTGTCGAGGTTCCGCCTGAAATGGCTTCGGTACCTGCTGATTGCGGCTCCAGTCTCGCCTGCCAGCAACTTTGATTCCCGACGCCGCAAGCACCGTTTGCATGGACGGTGCTGCCTGGCTGCGATGGGTTGAGCGCCTATTCATATCTTCTGATGGCAACCGTCAATGCGCATATGCGCACCGATCCCGGGCGCGAGAACGAGGTGATCGTTCTGATGGTGGAGTGGACTGCGAAGCACCACCCATGAGCGCTCAGCCGGGGCGTTAGAGGGCACGACATGCATCACGTGAGCTTAGATCGCATCGCATTCACGATCAGCGGGATTCTTCTCGCCTTCGCCGCGGTCGCCGGCTTTGGCCTGCGGAGTGGCGGCGATCCTTTCGCACTTCGACTCATGCCCGCACTCGCTCTTCGGCTCCAGCGGCCCTTCGTCGTCGGCGGGGATTTTCCGCCGTCGCTGAGCGGCGCGGGCGTTGTCGCGGTCTACGTCGTTCCGGCCGCCGTGTTTCTCGCTATCGCTCTGTGGTGGCGCGTCCGAAAACGCCCCACCGATGTCGATCCTTTGCCCGACGCCTAACGAACGCTGGAGCTGTTGAACCCGTTCGCTCCGCGAGCAATGGCTATGATAACGCCCGTGTTACGCCCCTCCTCCACCAGAGATAAGGCCCGAGGGTGGCAACAGATATTGCCGCCGCGTGGAGGATCGTGCCTGTGATGCCGATAAAGGGCGGGAACAGGTTGGTCCTCAAACAGAGCGCTCCATGCGCATTCGCGCCGTAAGGCCAGCACACATCGAACTGGAAAGCCGCACCGATGATCGACGCCAGGATAACGCCGACGATTGGCCAACGCGGCGCGGTTCGGCGTCGACCGGCGAGAAAACAGCAGCCACCCGCCAGAAGCAGTGGGAGTCCGACGACGCGGAACAACCGAATCGCGCCGGGAAGTGACCATAGCGACTCTGGCGAGCCCCAGCGATTCGCGTAGGAGCTGTAGTCGGTGTGACCCGCGCCGGACCGCCCGAGGAGCAGAAGAAGCGCGGCGAAAACGAAAATGAATACGACGGTCGGAGTTACACAGTACACGAGCCACGGCCAGCGGTGTGCCCATGATCTCAGCTCGGGTCGGGCGAGAATCTGGGCTGCCAATGAGTCGTGATCGCCCAAGCGCATCGACGCTTCCCGCTCGGCGTTCTCCACCGAGCATCCTCTAGCGAATGCTTCAGCGAAGAGATCGGTATGATGATCCCGCAACTCGGCGATCGTCCGCCGAACGTGCCTGGGCGCGACGCCTCCGCGCAGCAGGGCGTCCTTCAGCGAATTGAAATCCGACTCATGCATGGATCATCTCTGCTAAGGCGAGATGAATTCCATCGTTAATTCGCCTCCAGTGCGCGGAGAGGCTCGCGAGGCGGCTGCGTCCCTTCTTTGTCGCTGTGTAGTACACGCGCTCGCGGCCATTGACGAGGCGGCGTCGAGAGCGAAGGGCGCCCGCCGCTTCAAGAGCGTGCAAGACTGGATACACGACGCCCTCGCCGAGGGAAATAGCGTCACCGGTCGCTCCGCGAACTTTTCGCACGATCTCGTAGCCATATAGCTCGTCGTCCGCGAGAAGCCTGAGCAGCAACAGCTCAGGGACTCCCGACATGAATGGCGGATTGTTTCTTTCCACGACAGACCCTCGCTGATACCTTGTGGCGATAGGTATCAGGCTACCTCGAGCGGCAAGGTGTGTCAAGGACGCGTCTCTTGGACGAACCTCATGAGCTCCGCGAGTACTGGATCATAGGTAACGCTGTCCGGATCCCCCGAGATCTCGACAGCGGCACCACCGACGACGATCGACCGCGAGTTCGGAACGTTGCGCGGGAGCGGTCTGCCACCGGCCCTCTGCCTCGCGACGGACCTTTGGTAGTCTTGGCTCATGAGCTCACGGCGTCGCTCGTCGGTGCGATAGCCGGTCATTCCGAGCTTGACCAGACAGGCTCGGTTCAATCCGCGCGCAACGCCGCGTTCGGATCGGCGCGCGTCGCGCGTGCGGCAGGGATGGCGCTCGCCATCAGCGCAACCAGCAGGACGATGCCTGCAACCGCGCTGTACGTCAGAGGGTCCGTCGCTGATTGTTGAAACAGCAACGGTTGGATCCATCGCGCCGCGAGGAACGCCAACAACAGCCCGATGCTGACGCCCGCAACGGCGAACGCGATGCCCTGACCCACGACGAGCCTCACGACGTCATTTCGCTGCGCGCCGAGCGCAACGCGAACCGCCAGCTCGTGCATCCGCTGTGCGACGCCGTACGCGATCACACCGTAGAGGCCAACCGCAGCAACGAGCAGCGCGAGACCGCCAAACGCGACGAACATCGTCGCTCCCAACGCCCACGAGCGGCGCTGTGCGTCGACGAGGTCTTCGAACGGCTGGACGGTGACATAACCCGGCGCCGGCATGGCGCGCTGCAGCGCGCGACGTACGTCGTCGATCGAGGGCTCCCCGCCCGTCCCCGGCCTCGCCCCGACGCGCAGCAACAGCTTATTCCCCCAGTGCGGTCCGAATTGCTCCAACGGAACGTACTGCACGAATCGCCGGTCGTCGGTGAGATTCTCGTAGGCCGCGTCCGCCGCGACGCCGATGACGGTCGTGCACGGCATGGTGTCCGCCGAGATGCGAATGCACTGGCCGATGGCGTTCTTGCCCGGCCACAATGTCCGCGCCATCGCCTCGCTGACGACGGCCACGCGCGGCGTACCAGCGCGGTCGGCGGCGTTGAAGCCGCGCCCTTGGATGATGCGCGTATTCATGACCCGGAAGTAGTCGGGTGTCGCAACCTGCAGGTCGAAACGGCCAAGCTTCTGGACAGAATCGATGCCGTCGACGTAGAG
Source organism: Gemmatimonadaceae bacterium (assembly GCA_035554995.1). Lineage (GTDB taxonomy): Bacteria > Gemmatimonadota > Gemmatimonadetes > Gemmatimonadales > Gemmatimonadaceae > JAQBQB01. Next base: position 43,412 of record DATMHK010000073.1, on the reverse strand, counting down.
CGGGGCCATGTTCGTCGCAAACGGCCGCGAGTCGATGCGGGCGGCCGCGTCGACGCCGGGCGTCGAGCGCGCGGCCTCGAGAAGGTCGGTATACAGCCGGACGCGCGCGGCACTGTCCAGACGAACGCCGCGCGTATTCGGAAATGCGATGAGCACTCGCTCGGCGTCGTAGCCCAGGTGGATCGTACGCACGCGGTCGAGGCTGCGCACGAACAGACCGGCGCCTACGAGAAGAATGACGGAGAGCGCGCCCTGTGAAATGAGGAGTATCGATCGCATGTGAGAACGCTGATACGTTCCGCCGCGAACCCCCGCCCTGAGCGTCTGGGCGACGTCGCCGCCAATGGCGAACAGGGTCGGACCGATGGCGGTCAGCGCACCTGTAACGACGGCACACGCGGCGGCGAGACCGAGTGTTCGCCCATCCGTGAAGACGTTCCGCTCGATGCCGTCCGACGGCACCAGGGTGCGAAGTGCCGCGCTGCCCCATGTCGCGACGAGAAGGCCGGCAATTGCGCCAGCCATCGAGAGCAGCAGGCTCTCGGTCAGCAGTTGCATGGCGAGACGGCGGCGACTGACCCCGAGGGCCAACCGCACCGCGATCTCGCGGCGGCGGCTCAAGATTCGCGCGAGCATCAAGTTCGCCACGTTCGCGCAGGCAACGAGGAGAACGATGACCGCAACTCCCGTCACCCACAGAATCGTTTTCGATTCGAGACCGGCGGCTGGACCGGCCGCGGTCTTGATTGGTCCGGCGACGGCAGTCGGATGCGCGATCGCCGATGGACTCATCGTCGGCATCTGGAGCCGTGCCGCATCTCGACTCCGCACGAACGCCGCGGTCAAGTCGGCTGTTGCCGCGTCCCGGGTGACGCCGGGCCGCCGCCGCACCATCATGCTCGTGAAGTCCCACCGATAGCCGGTGAAATACGTAGTGAGACTCGATGGATTGTCGTTCGCCGCGACGGTGGTGATCGGGACATACGCCACCGGTGCACGACTGGTCGCGACGCCGACAAATCCGCTTGGCGCGACACCGATGACCGTATAGGAGATCGTGCCGATCTCCAGCCGTTGCCCGATGACGTTCTTGCCGCCGAGCTCACGCTGCCAGAATCCGTGGTCGAGAACCGCGACAGCCGCGCCGCGCGGGACGACATCCTCCGACGCATCGAAGAATCTGCCGAGCGCCGGACGAGCAGTGAAGAAATCGAAGAACGAAGCGCTGACTGCGGCGACCGGCTGCTCGCGCGCATCGGCGCCGGTTCCTACGGCCCACGTGTTCAATGAGAACGCCGCGTACTGCGAGAACGATCTCGTCGATCGCTCGAGATCGAGGTAGCGAGCGTATGGGAACACGGTGCTCGTCACCACGCCGCCGCGCACGGTCGATTGCAGGTAGACGCGATGTACGCTTCCGGGGTCGCGGAGGTACGGCAGTCGACGGAACATCAGGCGGTCGACCACGCCGAACATCGCGGCGTTTGCTCCGATCCCGAGTCCAAGGGTTGCGATTGCGGTGATCGTGAACCCGCGCGAGCGTCGAAGTCCACGCAACGCATACGCGAGATCCCATCGAAACCCGTCAAGCATTCTCGTGGTCCCTTGATGCAGAGCAGTTCGACGTCGAGAGGCAGTCGAAGCGGGGCGACGTCCTCGACGCCCATCCCCGAAGATGACACCTCAGTCGACCGGAGGGTTTGAAACGGCGTTCAGCGTGGCGCGTGACTCTTGCGTATTCCCGCAGGCGCAGAACACGGGTTCACGAACATCGGCACCGTCGTCGCCACGATCGTCGAGGTCTTTGGCAAGCGGCGACCTGGAAGTCAGTCGCCATAAACTGTGGCTCGGAGAGCATGGTGATGGATCACGCTCGGGCGCCGTTGGGATGGGGTGAAGTTCGTTCCGACATCGTCTGTCCGTCCTGCGCTTACTCGCCGCGCGTCGGGATGCAGTGGTCCTGCGGTCCAGATGGCTGCGGCGGCCTATTTGACACCTTCGCCACGCGCGCGCGCTGTCCTCATTGCTCGGCGCAATTCGCGTGGACGATGTGCCCGGCCTGCGGCAAAGCGTCCGCCCATCAGGCTTGGTATCGTCGGCCCGGCTGACCGCGCGTTGAAGACCGTGTCGTGGGTGAGCTCTACGGCCGAACGACTTGGTAGTCGCCCCGCCTTGGTCCGTCCCGAATCACCCATCCCGGCGCGGCCTTGAAGGTCCATCCGTCGCCGTAAAACGTGACGGAGTCGCGCCGTTGCGGCGCTGGGACACGGCGCCAACTCCCGTCACTGGCAACGAGCACGCCCTTTTCGGCTTCGAGCGTGCCCCAGTTTCCCGAAGCCCGATAAGCGCCGAACCACACGGTCCCGACGTCTGGTATCACTGTCGCGCCGCGAGAATCAGAAGCTGCGCTGCCGCCTCCCGGGGTCTGAAGCACTGGACCGTCGACGAATCGGCGGCGCAATTCAGCGATGCGTGCTTGCCGCCGCTGCTCGCGTTGCTGCTCGAACGCGCGAACCTCAGCACCCCCATGGCGGGCGGCGGCCGCCGCGGCGTCGGTGGCCGGTTGAACGGCGAGCCCCTGCATCAGCAGCGCGCCGAAATCGTCGGTGCTTCGTATGCGCCGAGTCCACCCGGGCGATGTCGCATCCAGCAGAAGACCGTACAGCACGCCGGACGTGGTCGGAAACGAGCGAACGAAGGATTCCACCGTGTCGAGGGCCGCCAGATCGACGGCACTCGCGATCGCATCTTCCGGCGACGATGCGGCAACGACGGCCCCTGTGTACTGGGCGAGGCCTTCCGTGATCTCGACATCTCGCTCGGTCTCGGCACTGCCCGGATACAGCGTGCGCCGAGCCTGACGGAAGGCGAGCGCGTCGCGGACGGCGGTCTTGCGCTGTTCTCCCGACGTGCGGAGCGCCTGCGCGAGCGCGCGCCATTCGAGCCGCATCCAATAGCGTCCGTCGGCGGCATCGACGTGCTCGTTCGGGTGGGATGGTGCGATCAGTCCAAGCTGTGGTTGGACCCGGTGGAATAATTCGTGGATGAAGAGCACCCCACGGTCGCGCGGCGTCTGAGCGATCACGAAGTCCCAGAAGAACGCTGACCAGCGCTCGCCGCCCCACTGGACTGGCGCGTTCACAAGGCCGAGCACGGGCGGGCGAGGCCCGTCGGGCGCGGGCTGGCTCGTGGCCAGCGTCTGCGTCCGTCGGTCGGCGATCACCATTGGTCCGCACAGCGAGACACCCCAGAGGCGGCCGCCGTCCCGCTCGCACAACGCCTGGGCTTCTTTAAAGAACTCTTGTGCGCGTTGCTGATCGACCTGCGCCGTCGCCGATGACGCGAGGAGCGCAAGCGTGGACCAAGTGCCAATGGTTCCGCCGGCCGTCATGAGCGAATTCACAGATGATCTGCCAGAGACAGTTCGTCAGCCCCGTGCATAGGCACCGGCGCGGGCAAATCCATTTCTACCTGGACTTGATTCTATGTCGAAATCGCGTTGGCTCGTAGTCGCCCTGCTCGGCTCGCTCGTCGCACTGCCGACGATCTCGAGGGCCCAGGCGGATTCAACCAAGGCGGAAGCAACAGACTTTGTTCGCGACGTGATCAAAGCGCTCATAGGCCCCAACTGGAATGCGTACGCGCACGGTGGATTCACGACCGGACATCGCTTCGTTCTCCAGCACGCCGCCAACACGGTCGACGGCCAACGAGCACTTCAGAGCGCGACGGGATACAACCTCGGCCTGGGAGGGGGGGTCGATATCCTACTGCGCATGGGATTCCGCATGAACTACAGCTTCACGTCGAGCAACTTGAATTTCAAGACCGACGATGGGAACGGCTCGGACGCGTTGAATATCGACGACGTCGGCAGGTTGAAGACGAACACCTTGTCGCTCGAGGTGATGCGGTACATGCTGCCGTCGCGCGCGCGCGTCACTCCGTACGGTACGCTCGGAATCCAGGGCACGTGGTGGTCGCTGAGTGAGAAATCGCCGCTCGTCACGTCGAACGGCGCAGGGACTCCGTTCGCCATCGGACCGCTGTTTTCGTTCGGCGTCCAGGTCAAGGCGGCCGAGCACTGGAGCGGACGGGCGGAAGTGGCGCTGTCGTCAGGGCACAATCCCTTCACCGGCAACCAGTCATTTCGCGCGCTTTCGGGCACGACGATCGACGAACCGACCACGGTCAGTCGCACGGAGTATCGTCTCGCCGGAGTCTATCACTTCGGTAAATCGAAGACGTTCGCGCCACCGACGCCGGTCGCGCACAAGTGATCCTCGCTTGCTAACCAACTGCCGAACCAGTTTCGGATTGCGCGCGGCTCTGCCGCGCGCTTTTTTTATCCGCGCGCAGCTGAACCCGGGCGTCAGGTGGATGCACATGCGAGGAAACGACTATGACGGCGGCATCCGGCATATGGTCGCCAGACCGTCCAAGCACGCTCGTCATCGCCTGCTCCGACGGACGCCTGCAGGAGGCGACCGACGAGTTTCTCGCGCACCATCTTCGAGTCACCCGGTATGATCGATTCTATGTGCCTGGCGGCGCGGGCGCGCTCACGGCGAGTGGCCGTGACTTTCTCCGCGCACAGCAGATTCGCCGCGAGTGCCGCTACCTGGTCGAGCTGCACGGGGTCCGCCACATAGTCATGTTGTTTCACTCGCCGGCGAAGGACGGGCCCATCGCCGCCGCGTGTGCCGACTATCGGCGCAAGCTGCCGTATGCCTCGGTAGCGGAGTTGCGCAGTCGGCAGGAGCGTGACGCGGAGGAGCTGGACCGAACCCGCGAAGATTGGGCTGGGGCGGCGGAAGTGCTGCTGTACCGGTGTGAGGTCGATAGCCGCGGCGGGATTCGGTTCGCGCAACTGGCCGCTGTGCGTTAGGCTCTCCCTATGAATGCAGAGCGATGATGATCGAGCTAACGAACCTTGAAGCTGCCGAACGATCTTCGGTTCGCGCGCGACGTACCGGTCGAACGGTGCCATGTGTGCTCGTTGCCGTCGCGCTGACGCTTGGTTTGGCCCTCCGCGCAAATGGACAAGGCAGCGTCGGAGCCGTGCGAGGCGTCGCTCGATCCGAGGCGGATGGGACGCCAATTCCTTTCGTTCTCGTCCGACTGCTCCTGAGCGACTCGAAGGACGGAGCTCGTCGGCAGGGTATTACCAACGCCCAAGGTCGATTTCAGTTCGATTCGGTTCCGTCCGGCACATACCGGCTCCAGTTGCTGCGCATCGGCTTTCGGCCCGCGCTGTCGTCACCGATCGACGTGCGGGTTGGTGAGACGACCGAGCAGGAGGTCCGCGCTTCGATGATCGGCATTCCGCTGCCGACCGTAATGGTCTATGCGGAGAACGCATGCTTGACGGGCGACCGCGTCGCGAAGGATCCGTACCTGTCGGCGTTGTGGGAGGAAGTACGGAATGGCGTCGAGATCCGCCGAGCCTTCGACCGACGGTATCGTTATCAACGGGTGCTCGGTCAGGCGAGCGAAACGGCCGTGCCATCCCGGCCGGTTGTGCAGCGGCAACGTGCAGACACGGTTTTGAGCGAACCGGACTCCGTCGACGTTCGCGCGGAACGAACCCGGGCGCGGCGCGCCTCGGAGGGATTTGGAAAGGGCAACACGCTCGTCCTGCCCGACGAGGGTGAATTGACCGACGACGCGTTTCTCCGGACGCACTGCATCGTGCCGACGATCCTCGAGAGCGGCGGCGCGAGTGGGATCCGATTTCGCGAGACGTCCCGCGGTCGCGGAATCGGCATTCAAGGAACGATCTGGGTCGACGCCGCGAGCCGTCTCATGCGACACCTGGAGCTCGAATACTTGAATGGCGATAGGGCATTCTGCACCCTCTCCGTCGAATACGCGGAGGTCGCGATTGCCGGAACGACACTCCGTTTACCCGTGACCGGCGCCGTTTCGCTCTGGCCGGTCGAGGCGCCGCGAGGCACCATTGTGACCGCGACGCTGTCGTTCGGTTATTCCCGGTTTGAGGAGGTCAGAGCCAAGTCGCCCGAGGGGTTCGCGTCGAGCCACTTCAATTCGGCGCGGTAATGAGGATTCTTTTTGTCAGCGTAGCCCTCGCCGGGGCGATCGCGCGCACGGCGAGCACCCAGCAACCAAGCTTCGCTGGACGCTGGGCTGCCGCGTCAGACACAACGGCACTCGGGCGCGGTCCGGTAACAGGAAATCCTGGAAGCGGCTGGGGCACCCCACTGATGATCGCCCAGGACGACTCGCGCCTCGTCGTCGAGTATCCATACTTCAGCCGCTACGACATGCAGCCGCCGCTGAAGTTTACCTTCGCGCTCGACGGCACCGAGACGAAGAATGCCGTCATGATGGGACTCGGCGTCCAGGAACAGTTCTCACGCGCCGCGTGGACCGGCTCGACGTTGGTGATCACCACTCGTTACGTCGCGGCGAATCCAGAAAGCGCCGGTGACTCGCTCCGAGTCGAAGTCAAACGGCGACTGTCGCTCGAGTCTCCAACGCGTTTGATCGTGGAAACCACGAGAGGCGGCGTGTTGGGTGGACCACCGTCGACGACGCGGACCGTCTACACGAAGCAGTAGCAACTCCTGTTACGGACGCACCGGCGGAACGTACGGGTCCGGCGCTCCCGGCGGCACGTGTGGATATCGTGCAGCGCTCTGGTTGAAATCCGCGACGAGCTTGTCCATCACGCTGAGCGCCCACGGATTCGCCTCCAGCACGTCCGTCTCTTCCTTCGGATCCGCGCGCAGATTGAACAGCTTCATCGCCGGCTGAACGGGCGTTCCGGGCTCCGGCTGGAACGCATAGTGGAGCTTCCAGTCGTGCCATTTCACGGCGCGCACCGAGGTTCCGCCAGTGAAGTGCAGGACGCTCTCGCGATTCGAGTGGGCTTGCTTTCCTTCCAGGAAGGGGAGCTCGTTGACCCCGTCAATAGCGCGATCCTTCGGGACGATCTCTGGGGCGCCCACCGCGGCGGCGATCGTCGGGAAAAAGTCGATCTCGTGGACGATATCGTTCGAGACCTGACCACCGGGAATGTGACCGGGCCACCGAATGATGCACGGCGTGCGGATGCCGCCTTCCATGACCGTGTTGTAGAAGCCGGTCCATGGGCCTGACGTGCCGCGCCACGGACGCCGACCTTCCGCGCCGTTGTCGGCACACCACAACACCATCGTGTTTTCGTCGATGCCGAGTCGCTTGATCGCGTCGAGAACGAGACCGACGTTGTGATCGACTTCGGCCATGGCGTCGCCGATGTCACCCGCGCCCGTCTTGCCCATGAAGTCGGGATGCGTGAGCGTCGGGAAGTGGATCTGCGTCATCGCGTAGTAGAGGAAGAACGGTCGCTGCTCGCGAACGTTTCGCTCCATGAACGCGATGCCCCGCTGAGCCGCCTCCCGATCGATCGTGCGGCGAGTCTGGAGATCGAAGAGTTTCACTCGCTTGGATACTTCGCCGGCTTTGCCTTCCCAGATGTACGGCGCGGGAGTCTTCGTCGAGTCGTAGCCGGGCAACGTGGTCGTCTGCGCCTCGTTGCTCGTCATCGGGATGCCGTACCATTCGTCGAAGCCCTGATCGGTCGGCGCGCGCTTGCCGAGCCAGTTGGTGCCGCCCAGATGCCATTTCCCGAACAAGGCAGTGGCGTAGCCGAGTGGCTTGAGCGCTTCGGGGATTGTGATCTCCCAGAGCGTCATGCCGCCTTCCTGCGCGGCGCCGGTACGCGCCGCATAGCGTCCCGTCATCAGTGCGGCGCGCGACACCGTACAGGAGAACTCGACGTTGAAGTTGTTGAGCCGAATGCCCTCGGCGGCCATGCGGTCGAGGCGTGGCGTCGGGACGTTGCGCACACTCCCGTACGCGCCGACTTCTCCCCATCCGAGGTTGTCGGGGAAGATGAGCACAACGTTCGGCCGTGACGCGGTCCGAGCCGGCGCCGGGCGAGTGGTGACACAGGCGATCCCGCTGAGCAGCACGATTGTCAGGAACGAGGCTGCTCGACGTGAGATGGACATGATCAATAGCCCTCGATCTTCGCGACGGTGGGCACGGCGAATGTGAGCTGCATGAGATCCTCTCCCCAAACGACCTTCCCGTCGAACACGTCTTGGATCTCGTGGACGATCTGCTCGCGGATGCGCGGCTGATCGATCTGTGCGAGCAGGTGGGTGAGGACGAGCGTCTTCACGCCCGCTTTCTTGGCGGTGAGGGCGTTGTCGCGATGATTGCCGCACGCCGTCCGGTACGCCGGACTGGGCGCGGTGCCGCTGAAGTAGTGGTTCATGTGAATGAGGATGTCGCAGCCACGGGCCAGCTCGACGATCGCGTCGTGCGCGCCGCTATCACCCGTGTAGCACAGCGAGCCGTCGAGCGCGTCGAGTCGGAACGCGACGCACTCGAGGAACGGCTGCACATGCTGCGCGTGGCCCACGGTCAGCTTCCACCCTTTGCCCTCGATCACGCTCCCGGCGTGGATCTCAGTCACGCGAGGCGCGGGCCGCTTGCGCGGTGGGACGCCGCCGCGCGCCGCGAACTGGTCGATGCTGCTCTGGTGTTCGATGCGCGCGCGAATGTCCGGACCGTAGATGCCGTCTTCACCGAACAACTGTTCGGTCATCCGCTTGATCGGTGGCGGACCGTAGACCTGGAGATCCGGAATCTTGTCCGCGCCTTGATCCCAACGCTGCAGAACCAGACGACCGTAGTCCATGCAATGGTCGTAGTGCAGGTGGGTGAAGAAGGCGTGGGTCACGTCGACCGCGCGGTGCTTGGACTCGAGCAATCGGTGATGTGCGCCCGGCCCGTGGTCCATGACGATGAGATCGTCGCCGACCTCGATCAGATACCCTGAGCCTTGTCGCTCGAGCGAAGGCGCTGGTGTTCCGGTCCCGAGGAGCGTGATCGTCGTCGGCTTCGGAGGCGCTGGCACGCTCGCCCCGACCGGTTGATCGGGAAGGACAGCAGCAGCCGACGACGCCGCGACGGCGCCGAGGAACGTTCGCCGCTTCATGCTACTCTCCGGGTCAACGCTAGGGTCGGCTACGCCGCCCTGAATCGGCCAGATGTTACCGCGGCACGTGAGGTCGGGCAACTCGGCCGTTGACGGCGCTCGTAGTCACTGGTACGGTGGTGGTCTTGATGGCGTACGTCGTCATGCCCTGCTCCGAATCTGATCAAGCGATGGCTGTTCGCCTGAGACTACTGGTTGTGCCCGCCAGAAACGGGACGGGCACTTCTGACGATCCGTACGGTATTACTGAACCACCCGTGTGGACTGCTTGCGGCGGCGTGACGAACGGGCCGACGTAAATCCGTCCTCGGGTGTCAGACTCATAGGCGGCTCCTCGCGTGATCACCACGCGAACGAGTGAGGAACGCGCACCGTCCTCTCGAAGGTGGTAGTATGCGCTCTGTTCGATGCGATGCCTGCGGCGCCAAGGCAATGACCGCGGCGGCGAAGTGTCCGAAGTGCAGCCACTTGCTCGACCTTCGCGATGGATTCGGGGAATTGCTTCCCCTGGCCTACTGCTCGAGCTGCGATTCCTACTACCCTGAGCAGCTGGGCGAATGCAAGTGGTGCCACACGAAGCCCGAGCGTCCGCCAATCGGGCCAAAGATCTGGCGCGGGGTCGGAGCGGGAATCGCGGCGGTCGTCGGCTTCGTGTGGCTGATCGGCAACCTTTCGTCGGACGCGAAACCGCGACCCAAGGCGAACGCGTCGAGCGTCGCGCGGAACCAGAACGCCGACACGAGCGCCGACTCGGTCAGGCAGGCCACGCCGCCCGTGATGGTATCGAGCGCGAGTGAGGACAGCATCGTGCCGACGGCCAACGTCGCTCCGGTGAGTACTGCCGCGTCAGCGCCCATCGTGTTGCCTCAGGCGACCGCGCCGGCAGGTGATCCCGTAGTGTCAGCGCCGGCTGCAGCGGCGTCGGTCGCGGGGGCGGCTCACACGGCAAAGGTCTCCAACGGGGCCGTGGCACCGACGGCGCGCCGCGTATCGTCGCGCTGGGTGCGTTCCGTGTCGCGCGACTGGGTGATCATTCGCCGCGATGCGAGCAAGAGCTCGAAAATCATTGCGTCCATCGGACCCAACTCGCGAGTGGAGCTCGGCGAGTCGCGCGGCACCTGGCGACGCCTGCGGACGAAAGGCGTCGCCGGGTGGGTCGAGCCGCGCAACCTGTTCGAGGTCGCGCGCGTTCGCTAGAGCGATCTAGTTGCCGCCGCGTCCCGGCCGCGGCAGCGCCGTCGGCGGAAGGATGTTGTTCAAGCGCATGTAATTCGCGAGCTGGCTGTAATGATCGGCGAGGTCGAGCGCGTGGCCGAGGACCATCGCGACGCGCGGCCGCTGCTGCGTGCGGGTGCCGAATGTCAGCGTGATCGTCTCGGAGAGCGCGGCGTCGTTGAGCTGGCCCAGCGCGGTTTGGCAGAAGGCGAACGAATCCTTCAGCTTCGAGACGAGCTTCGCCTTCGGCCACTTCGCCTTGACCGAATCGGCAGTCGCCGTGTCTTCGGCCGCGAGATTCGCCTTCGCCGCGCCGAAATTGTTGCAGAAGAGGTAATTGTCCGAGGCGATGTGCTGCGCGATGTAGCCGATGGTCAGCTGCGCCGGCGTCGGCTTATACGAGAACTTTGATTCCGGGATGGAATCGAACGCCTGCGCGATGTTGGCTTCCAAGCCGTTGATGCGACCCTTGAACACAGTCGTCAGCGGATTCGCCGGATCGCCAGCCGGCTGCTGAGCCGAGAGAGCCAGCGGCAACGCGAGGGCGAGGATCGCTGCAGATGGGATCTTCATATCTTGCTCCAGTGGAAAGCAGGGGGGTTCCCGGTGATTCTGGGCGCGGGCTCCGCGTTGCGCAACCGGAGTCGCCGCGAGCTTACCAGGAGCTTACCACTCGGCGGAGCGCTGGCCGACGCACGCCTTCATTCGAAACACTGAAGACGTGCGTCGTGACCGCCTATTCTTTGATCGTCAGAGGCACGCTCCCGCCGGCGGATTGGATCTTGTGCGCGAGCGCGACGGCGTCGTCCGGCACCATGCGTATGCACCCGTGTGAAGCCGCCTCACCCATCGAATCGGGGTCGTTCGTCCCGTGGATGAAGTAGTACGGCGCCTTGAAATAGATCTTGACCCCTTGCATGGGGTTCGATGCAACGCCGGGCGGTTGATAGTGCTGGTTGCGCGCCCAGTCCGTCGGAGGCGGCCGCCAGGCTGGATTCCACACGATGTCGCCCGTGCGGAACGAGCCCGTCGGTGTCGGATGACTCGGCCGTCCCACAGCGATGTCGTACGTGCGTACGACGTTGCCGTCCTCGACCACCTTGAGGTTCCGCGCCGACAGACTGACGACCAGTCGCAGCGGCGGATCGCTGGTGTGGAAGATCGACCAGAACAAGACGAGCGGAATGATCGGCGCCAGGCTCAGCGTGCCAAGTCGCCACCGTCGGGTCAACTGCATCGACAATTCTCCTGCTTCAGGCCACCTGCCGCGGTGCCACACGCGACGGCAGCGTCAAATGAAAGGTGGTGGTCTTCCCGGGAGTGCTCTCGGCCCATATTCGGCCGCTGTGCGCCTCAACGAGCTCGCGCGCGATGTAGAGCCCGACACCCAAGCCCGGAGTCCCGGATCCGCGCGCTTCTTTGGAGCGCATGAACCGGGCAAAGAGGTGCGGCAAATCGTCGGGCGCGATGCCACGGCCGTGGTTGGTAACGGCGATCTCGACCTCCGTGTCCCGTTGCTCGACCCGCACTTCGATCTCCGAGTCCTGGTCGCCGTATTTGACGGCGTTCGAGATGAGATTGCCCAACACCTGGCTGACCCGCATCGGATCGGCGAAGATATCGCCGACCCTCTCGTCGGCGACGACGCGCACCTTCCGGTCGGCCGTGATGTGAGCGAGCCGGGACAGGACATCGTGGACGAAGGTGCGCGCGTTCACCCGCTTGCGTCGCAGCTCGAGACGCCGCGCCTCGAGCAGCGACACGTCGAGTAAATCGTCGACCATCCGCGCGAGGTTGTTCGCCGCGGTGGAGATCCGTGTGAGGAAGAGCGATTCCTTGTCGTGCATGCCTTCGGCGTGCAGCGCGGGAAGCCCGCTTGCCGCCATGAGGATGACGCCGATCGGCTGCCGCAGGTCGTGCGCGATCACGGACGTCCATTCATCGCGAAGCTGCTGCGCCTCGCGCAGCTCGGTGATGTCCTGCGCGGTGCCGGCGATGCCGACGATCTCTCCTGCCTCGTCGCGAATGGCGTCGCCGTGCGCCATGACGTGCCGGATCGATCCGTCGGGCCGCGTGAGGGACAGCTCCATCTCATACGGGCGGCCATCCTTGAGAGTTTTCTTAACGGCGTCTCGCAGCCGTTTCACGCTCTCGGCGGTGAACAGGTGCGAGTCGTCGCCAAACAGCGCGGGTAAGGGGTGCGAGGGATCTCGGCCGAAAATCCGGTACAACCCCTCCGACCAGCGGGCGCGATCGTCACGCGCGTACCACCGCCAGTTTCCCACCTGAGCGATGCGCTCCGCCTCTCGGAGGTCGGCTTCGCTTCGACGCATGGCCTCCTCGGCGCGTTTGCGTTCGGTGATGTCCGACCAGGTGGCGGAAATGCCGAAGACGCGACGCTGATCGTCCTCGAGCGGGAACTTGTTGATGAGGAAGACACGACGCGTGCCATTTTTCTCGAACACTTCCTCGTACGACGCCGGCGTTCGCTGCTCGGCGACGGACGCGTCGATCGCGCGGTGTCGCTTCGCGGCATCCGGCGAAAACAAATCTTCGTCCGTCTTTCCCAGCGCGTCGTCCACGCTCGTGCCGAGCAGCGACGCCATCATGCGGTTGATCAGCAAGTAGTGCCCCGTCGGATCCTTGACGACAACACCGTTCGGCGAGAAGTCCATCATCGCCTGCAGCGTGCGCTGGCTTTCGGCGAGCGCCTTGGCCTGTTCCGCCAACTGCCGATTCGCCGCCTGCAGCGCGTCGCGGTTGCGCTTCAGCTCGGAGACGTCGCGCGTGATCGTACCGATGCCGAGGAGACGGCCGGTCTTCGGATCCGGAACGAGAAAGTTGTGTTGCCAGACGGGGATCTCGGATTCGGTTCGCCAATGCCGGAAGCGGGTCTCGCCCGTCCACAACCCGCGCGTGATCGTGGACGGTTCGATCTCGGCCAACGCCGTGTCGCGGGCTGACGGCGCGTAGAACTCGAGGAGCGTAAGCCCGGCCATCGGCGTGTCATCGTCGAGTCCGACCATGGCGCGGCCCGCCGGGTTGAGATACACGGGCTTGCGCGACGGGTCGACGAGGCCGATGAAGTCGCTGGAATTCTCGATCAGAGCGGCGAGCAGACGACGTTGATCCGCAAGATTGCGCAGGCGCTGTTGAAGCAGGCTCACCGCGATGCTCATGAACGCGAAGATGATCGCGGCGAGCACGTTCTTGGGATCCTTGCCGGTCCAGCTGTGCCATGGGGGCATGAACGCCCACCAGACGATGGCGCACGATCCGATCGTGGCGGCGATCCCACTGACGGCTCCGCCGAACCACGCACTGAGAAAAACGGCTGGATAGAACAAGGCCCAGCGCGCCATCGTCGGTTTGAAATGCCACTGAATCAACGCGACGATCAGCGGCGGCACGATGGCTGCGAGGATCTTCCGGAGCCAGTCGCGGTACCGGTACGATCTCCAGTCCGCCGCGGTACGCTCCACCGCCGATTCGCTCTCGGTACGCCATGGTGGTTGCATCCTATCGGAGAGTCGCCGCGCGCAGCGTCGCACGGTATCAGACCTAGGACTTGTCCGGTTGCCCGTCGGGCAAACCGCGTCACGGTGTCGTAGACCAAAGTCCCATATCCGCTCTGTTCGGTTACCTCTATTTGTTCTGTTTGTCCGTGGTGTGACCGAGTGAGAAAGCAATGAGACCATTTCCATCGACCAATTGCGAAGGATGGGTCGCCGTCGTCGATGACGATGCTTCCATCCGCCAGGCCCTGGCCCGGGTGCTCTCTGTGAGCGGCATCCGTGTCCGAACATTCGGATCGGCCGAGCACTACCTGGCTCAGGTTGGGCCGGAGGAGCCATCGTGCTTGATCCTGGACGTCCATTTGCCGGGGCGGAACGGCTTCGCGCTGAGAGACGAGCTCGAGGCTCGCGGAAGCGCAGCGCCAATCATTTTCATCAGCGCGCTCGATGAGAAAGCAGTGATGGGCCTGTCCCATCGGTCGGAGCCGCCGCGATACCTCCAGAAGCCGTTCGATTCGCGCGCGCTCTTGGGCTTCGTGCGCCAGCAACTCGAAGCCGAGGCAGTGAGCAAGGCGGGATAGCGCACAGTCGCCGCCGTTGTGCCCCCGAAGGCGGACGCTACGCCCAAGGTCCTATTTTGGGGAATCGCGCGCGACAGTTAAGTGTCGCCCGTGCTCGCCGCCGCCACCCGATCCCGCCGAAGCAGCCTGACGAACGTCGTCGTGCGCCAATCCGAGCGCATGTGGACGGCGGGCTCCGCGATGGTCAGCGTGCAGGTGTTCGACCTCATGGGACGAGCGACCTATCGGGAGGTTTTCTCTCCGATCCCGAATGCGACGAGGCAGCAGACATTTCAGAACGTCTGCAGCTACTACGACGTGAGGATGGTCGTTCGCCGCCGGTGGTGAGAATTCGCATTCGATAAAGGTCCCAACTGCTGCGCCGCGCCACCGATTTCGAGGCGCCAGTCTCCGTATACCTCCCCGCAAAGGTCGCGCGGTCGCCGAGCCGACTTTTGATGCCGCGATCACGATCATCGGCGCTACGGCGACTGTTTCGCCAGTAGCAGCAGGTGTTCTTGCGCGCCTTCTATGAAGAGTGCCAATTCCAGCGCCGCGGTCTCCCAGATGCAAACAACCCTCATCCGCCGCCAACGACCCATGCGTCTCCGAATTCTCGTTTCGACGTTGCTCCCTGTTGTCGCCTGCGCCGGCTGCGGTGACGCCAAGCCGAAGACCGACAGCGCTTCGGTTACACCGCAGGCGACCGCCGCCCTTCCCGTGGGCGAATCGATGCTGCCCGTCCCGGACGGGAAGATCTGGTACAAGAAGTCCGGGACCGGGACCGGCACGCCGCTGATCCTGCTCCACGGCGGTCCGGGATTCAACAGCTTCTATCTGAAACCGCTCGAGGCGCTCGGCAACGACCGGCCGGTCATCCGATACGATCAATTGGGGGCCGGCAAGTCCGGACCGATGACCGATACGTCGCTCTTCACGATAGCCCACTTCGTCCGCGAGCTCGATTCGCTGCGCGCATCGCTCGGCTACGACAAGGTGCACATCCTCGGGCATTCGTGGGGGACGATTCTCGCCTACGAGTACTACAAGGCGCATCCCGAGCACGTGTCGAGCATCGTGTTCGGCAGCGCGTGTCTCGACATCCCGGCGTACGAGAAGCGCGCGAAGAGTCTCGTCGCAACGCTCTCCGATTCGGCACAAAAGGCGATCAAGCTTGCCGATTCGACGAAGAAGTACGATGCGCCGTCTTTCCAGGGCGCGATGAGCGAGTTTTACGGAAAGTATGTCTGGCGCCATCCCGTCGAGGCGGACCTCGACAGCACAATGAAGAGCGCGAACGAAGGGATCTACAATTACATGCAAGGGCCAAGTGAGTTCACTATCACCGGCACGCTCAAGCCGTACAACGTGACCGGAGAGCTGGGCAAGATCAAAGTGCCGACGCTGTACACCGTCGGTGAGTTCGATGAGGTTGGCCCCGAGATCGTGAAAGGCTTCGCGAACAAGACACCGGGTGCGAAGTACGCGCTCATTCCGGGCTCGGCGCACCTCACGACGTGGGACAACCCGACGGAGATGATCAAGGTCGTTCGCGAGTTTCTAGCGAGCGCCGACGCCAGGAAGTAAGATCCAGCGCCGACTGAAACCCCGAGGAACCGATGAGCAACACGATCGAACGGCTGCTCCGTGAATTCGACGAAGGCCGCATCTCCCGACGCGACCTGCTTCGCGCGCTGGGACTATCGTTGATCGCTATTCCGTCGATTGGTCTCGCCCAGGGCGGCGGACGTGCCGGCGGCGACAGCACGGGTCGCGGCGGCGGCCGCGGCAATCGCGCCCCCGCGGACACGACTCGTGCACCAGCACCCTTCGACCCGACCGGTTGGAAAACCGTGTGGTTCGATCACCTCACGTACCAGTGCATCGACTACAAGAAGGCGGTTCCGTTCTACGCCGCCGTGATGGGATGGAAGGTGCGCGACGACGACGGCAAGCGCTGCGTGATGGAGATCGGCGACACGGTCGGCGACGCCGTGTTCATCAACGGCTACGAACCGCCACCCGCACCGCCCGCTCCGGCACAGGCGGGCGATACCGCGGGTCGAGGCGGTCGGGGTGGCGGCGGCGCTCCACGCGCCCCGCGAATGGCGAGAATCAGCAACCTCGCGTTTGGCATCGACGCGTGGGACACGAACAAGGTCGAGGCGGAGCTCAAGAAGCGTGGGCTCAATCCCGTGGCGGATCATTCCGGAGACTTCAAGAGCTTCCACGTCAAGGACCCGGACGGGTTCGACATTCAAGTCACGAACGGTACGCGCGCCAATCGGCACAACAAGCCGGCGAACGGTAAGCTCCCCGGATCAGTGCCGTTCGAGCCGACGGGCTGGAAGACGACGTGGGTCGACCACCTTTCGTACGGCTGCTCCGACTTCAAGCGCACGTTCGCGTTCTATGAAGCGTTGCTCGGTTGGACGCGGTCGGGCGGGTTCTCCGGCAACCAGATCACGGTGGACATGGGCGACGCGGGCGGCGCCATCATCCGGCAACGTGCGGGTGGGATGACGACCATCGACCACATCTCATTCGGCATCGACGGGTTCGACCCGGACCAGGTCGAGGCGGAGCTCATGAAGCGGAACCTCGGCACTCCGGCGCGAAACAACCCGGGGCATCTCCAGCCGGATACCGGAAGCGGCGGCGAGATTCACACGTCGCGCTTCAAGAGCTATCACACACCCGATCCGTTCGCGTGGGATCTGCAGATCAGCAATATCACGCGGGCGAACAGACACGAGGGCTGATCGAGGCGGGCGGCGGCGGCGGGCGATGGGCGATGGGCGATGGGCGATGGCGGACAACGAAGAGCGCTTACCCCTTTAAGCGCTCTTCGACGTCTTCTCGCCTTGCCCTGCTCACGCGGATGCGGGTGCCGTTCTTGAGTTGTAGCTCGTAGTCGCCGCCCGCGCCGCGAAAGAGCGTCTCGACCCGATCGAGCGGAACGATCGCTGAACGGTGCACCCGCATGAAGCGCGCGGGATCGAGGCTCTCCTCGAGCGATTGCATCGTCTCGCGCACCAGATGCCGACGCGTGCCGACGACGATCTCCGCGTACGGCCCGCTCGCCGCGATGTAGTCGATTTGTTCGACGGGGACGTACTGCACCTTGCCGCGCGACTCGACGGGAATGCGCTGGATGTAGTTCGACGGCACGGCCGCGGCGTCTCCGTCGAGCATCGCTCGCAAGCGTTCGCGCAACGCGCGCGCCTCGCGCAGCTCCGCGTGCGCTCTCCCTCGGGCCAGCGCCTGCTCGAATCGTTCGTCGTCGAAGGGCTTCACGAGATAATCGAGCGCGGCGAGCTCGAACGCCTTGAGTGCATGCTGGTCGTATGCGGTGACGAAGATCGTCGGCGGCATCGCGTCGACGCCGACGGAACGGACGACGTCGAGGCCCGTCATTCCCGGCATTTGCACGTCGAGGAACACGAGATCCGGCTGCTGCGCGCGAATCTTCTCGATGGCCCGGTCGCCGTTGTCGGCGGTGCCGAGGATCTCGATGCCTTGCTCGTGCGCGAGCAGATCCTCTATTCGCTGACGGGCCAGCGGCTCGTCATCCACGATGAGCACGCGGAGCGGCTTGGCGCTCATGCGCGTTCGGGCTGCTCGTGATATGGCAGCCGTATCTCGGCGACGCTGCCACCGTCGGGAGCGGGCTTGAGTGAAAAGCGCTGGCGTGATTTGTAGAGCTGATCGAGCCGCGCGATGGTGTTGGTGAGTCCCACACCATTGTCATACGCGGCGTCGCCGGGCCCTGGCCCGTGATCGCGGACGGTTAGTACGACCTGATCGCCGGATCGGGCGGCCGATACTTCGACGCGACCGCGGCCGTCGCTCGCGCTCACGCCATGCTTGAGCGCGTTCTCGACGAGCGGTTGGAGAATGAGGTTGGGAACGAGCGCGCGCTTTACGTCTTCGTCCGCATCGACGGTCGCCTCGAGCTTTCCCTGAAAGCGCACTTCCATGATGTCCAGGTACCGCCGCAGCAGCTCGAGCTCGCGCTCGAGCACGATCTCCTGGCTCTCTGTTTCCTCCAACGTGTGGCGGAGCAGCTCGCCGAGTCGCGCGATCATCTTGCGAACGCCCCGAGGGTCGCGCTCGACGAGCGACGAGATCGCATTGAGCGTGTTGAACAGGAAATGCGGATTCAGCTGTGAGCGCAGCGCGGTGAGCCGCGCGTCGGCCAGCTGCGCCTCGAGCGTGGCGGCCTGCGCCTGAAGCTGAGTCGTCTCTTCGAGCCGAGCCTGGTACCGCAGGAAGTAGTCGCGAGCCAAGGCTGCCGCGAACACTGCCAGATATACCATGTAATCGTAGAGGAACTGGAACCGCAGCAGATTCGCCGAGAACGACGGAGGCGGACGGAAGCGTCCGGGCGGCGGCGGCAGGACGTGCACGCGCACCTGCGCCAGCAACGCGTCCACCAGGATCGCGATGACGAGCCCGAGGGCCATGAAAAGCGCAATGCGCCGGCGACCGGTCTCGGCCGTTACGGTGAAGCGATGCGCGAGCATGAAGATCGGGACCGTCAGTACGGCCCAGATCGAGTACTCGGCGAATGACAGGGTCAGCAGGCCTGAGGCGACCTCGGGGCTGAGCTCCGGGCCGCGCGGATTGATCAGCCGGCCGGCGGCGCTGAGGGCGGCCAGGAACGCCCAGAACCCCATGATCGCGGCGATCTCGCCCGCCCGTAATGGGACGCGACTCGGCCGCACTTCATGCGGTGTCTCGTGCAATTCGTAACTCCAGCGTGCCGCTGGTGACATTCCCAGAACTTTGGATTCCCGGTGGCGTCTACTCATCGAGCGCGGATGACCCGCGCATTCTCGATGAGGATGCAATGAACAAGATCAAGGTTACTGCCGCCACCGCTATGGTGGCGCTCTTCGGCGGGACGGCGTGGCTCTACAAGCGGGCCGACGGCAAGGAGCTGCCCCAATATCGGACCGCGGCAGTCACCCGCGCCTCTATCAAATCGACGGTGTCGGCGACCGGTGCGTTGAGCGCCGTCCGCACGGTGCAAGTTGGAACACAGGTGTCCGGCCAGGTCGCAAAGCTCTACGTCGATTTCAACGATCATGTGAAGAAGGGGCAACTGCTCGCCCGCATCGATCCGACGCTGCAACAGCAGGCGGTGGAAGATGCGCAGGCGCAGCTCGAGCGCGCCCAGGCGACGCTGACGCAGGCCCAGGATGACTACAATCGGAACAAGCAGCTGCTCGACGCGAAGGTGATCACGGCGCAGGAGTTCAGCACCGTGCAATCCAACTTCTCCGTGCAGCAGGCGACGGTGAAGTCGGCACGCATCGCGCTCGACCGGGCCAAGCAGAATCTGTCGTACACGTCCATCTATGCGCCGATCGACGGCGTGATCGTCGAACGCGACGTGGACGTCGGGCAGACGGTCGCGGCCAGCTTGTCGGCGCCGCAGCTCTTCATCATCGCCAACGATCTCTCCGAGATGCAGATCCTGGCGTCGGTGGACGAGAGCGACATCGGCGTGATCAAGGATGGGCAGCCGGTCCAGTTCACCGTGCAGTCGTATCCGGGACAGAACTTCACGGGCAGTGTGGAGCAGGTGCGCCTGCAGTCGAAGACGCAGGACAACGTCGTGAACTATACGGTCGTCGTCGGCGTGAAGAACGACATGCAGAAGTTGCTGCCGGGCATGACGGCGACCGTCGTCTTCCAGACGGGTAGTGCCGACAACGCACTCAGCGTTCCGAACGCGGCGCTTCGCGTGAAGCCGACTGAAGCAATGTTGGCGGCTGCGAAGAACCCGGCGACTCGGGGACTCGGCGACTCGGCGACTCGGCGCGCGAGCGGGACCTACACGCCGGGACAGGGCGGCGCGGGCGGTGCAAGCGGCACGGCGGGCGCACGAAGCGGAGGACAGCAGCGTGCCGGAGGTCAGGGTGCTGGCGCGAGTGGTTTCGCGACGCTGTGGACACTCGGCGCCGACGGCAAGACGGTGAAACCGGTCCGCGTGCGGACGGGGCTCACCGACGGTCAGCGCACGGCGATCACGACGAACAACAGCAGCATCACCGAGGGAACGCAGGTGATCATCGGGGTGGCCAGTGACGCGGCGGCGGCGGCGCCGGCGAACAGCGCACAGAGCAGCAACCCGTTCCAACCGCAGCGCGGCGGAGCACGTGGTCCGCGCGGTTTCTAAGGAGCAGACGATGAGCACAACGCATCCAGTCATCGAGATCTCGGGCGTGAAGAAGGTATACGCCATGGGAGCGAACAAGGTGTACGCGCTTCGTGGCGTTGACCTCAACGTCTCGCCCGGCGAGATGATCGCGGTCATGGGAAGCTCCGGGTCGGGCAAGTCGACGCTGATGAACATTCTCGGATGCCTCGACGTGCCGACCGAGGGCACGTACTCACTCGACGGTATCAAAGTGAACGGCATGTCGAGGAACCAGCTCGCCGACCTGCGAAACCAGAAGCTCGGTTTCGTCTTTCAGGGTTTCAATCTGCTCGCACGAACCAGCGCGATCGACAATGTGGAGCTGCCGCTCCTCTACGATCGCAGCGGACGGAAGCTGGATACGAGGGCGATGGCGGCGGAAGCGCTCGGCCGCGTGGGCCTCGGCGATCGAATGGATCACCAGCCGAGTGAGCTGTCGGGAGGCCAGCAGCAGCGTGTGGCGATCGCGCGAGCGCTCGTCACGACGCCCCGTCTGCTCCTGGCGGACGAGCCGACGGGTAACCTCGACAGTCGAACGACCGTGGAAGTGATGGCGCTCTTCCAGGAATTGAACGACCAGGGCATCACGATCGTGCTCGTGACCCACGAGCCGGACGTGGCGCAGTACGCGAAGCGCATCGTCGAAGTGCGGGACGGACACATTCGGCGCGACCATCCGGTGCTCAACCGGAAACGCGCGGAAGACGACCTGAAGGCAATGATCGCAGCCCACGTTGGCGAAGAAGACGACATGCCGGCGACCGAAGGAGCGGAGGCAGCATGAAACAGACGACGTTGTTGAAAGTTGCTTCGCAGAACATCGTGAAGAACAAGATGCGCACGCTTCTCACCATGCTTGGGATCGTGATCGGCGTCGGCGCGGTGATCGTGATGGTCGCCGTCGGCAACGGCGCGCAGACGATGATCCAGCAGCAGATCAGCAGCCTGGGTACGAACCTCATCATCGTCATGCCGGGCTCCGGCCAGATCGGCGGCGCGAGCCAGGGTGCGGGCACATTCAACAAGCTGACGGTGGACGACGCGGACAAATTGAAGCGCGACGCCACCCTGCTCTCCGGCGTGTCGCCGGTCGTGTCGACACGCGCGCAGGTCATCGGCGGCAAGGGCAACTGGCGCACGACGATCAACGGCGTGTCGACGGACTATCTGACGATTCGCGACTGGTCGGTGTCGTCGGGCGAGCTGTTCACGGACGCCGACGTCAAGTCCGGCCGAAAGGTGGCGGTGATCGGCGCGACCGTGGCGGCCAATTTGTTCCCCGACCAGGACCCTGTTGGCGCCCAGATCCAGATCGGCCATGTGCCGTTCCAGGTGATCGGTGTGCTCGCCGCCAAAGGTCAGAACGCCGGCGGCCAGGATCAGGACGACGTGATCATCATGCCGTCGACGACGGCGCAGAACCGGCTGAGCGGCAACATCCGTCTCGGCCAGATCCTCGCCAGCGCGACGGACGCGAACGGCATCAACGCCGCGCAGGAAGAGATCAAGGGGTTGATGCGCGAGTCGCACAAGTTGAGCACGGACGGCGCCGAGGATGATTTCACCGTCCGCAATCAGACCGAGATCGCGGCCGCGGCGACGAGCACGACGAAAGTGATGTCCGGCCTGCTCGCGGCGATCGCTTCAATCTCATTGATCGTCGGCGGCATCGGCATCATGAACATCATGCTCGTGTCGGTGACCGAGCGGACGCGCGAGATCGGGATCCGCATGGCAATCGGCGCGCGCGGCTCGGACGTGCTGACGCAGTTCCTCGTCGAGAGCGTGGCGATGAGCGTGTTGGGTGGTGTGATCGGGCTCCTCGTCGGCTACGCCGGTGCGGCGCTGCTCGGCCACTTCACCGGGTGGACAACGGCGACGCCGGTGTCCGCCGTGGCAATCGCCGTGGGATTCTCGGCGGCGGTCGGTGTGTTCTTCGGGTACTACCCGGCGCGGAAAGCGGCCGCGCTCAATCCAATTCAGGCGCTGCGGTACGAGTAACCGCGCTCCGCGGGGGCGCCTTGCAGTCATAGATGAGGGAGTAGACATGAAGCTCATGTTTTGTCTGACAGCCGGCACGCTCGCCGCGGCGAGCGTGGCCGGTGCCCAGGGCGGTGGACCGCAGCGCATCACGTACGATGACGCGGTGGCGATTGCCTTGAAGCAGAACGTCTCGGTGAAGCAAGCCGAGAACGCGACGCAGCTGAGCGACGCCACGGTGGCACAGCAACAGAAGGCGTTCTTGCCGAATCTGAGCTTGAGCGTGAGCGGCTCGAATAACGTCGGCCGCAACTTCAGTCAGTCGGAAGGGGCAATCATCAATCAGCAGTCGCAAGCGGTGAGCACGGGGCTGTCGTCGTCGCTCACGCTGTTCGACGGCGGGAAGAACATCTCCGCCCTTCGGTCGGCCCGCGCCGACCAGGAGGCGAGCGAGCAGGATCTGAACCGCACCAGGCAGTCCGCCGTGTTCACGGTAGCGTCGAACTTCGTGACGCTGACGAACGCGAACGAGCAGCTCAAGGTGCAGGAGGAGAATCTGACGGCGCTCCAGAGCCAGGAGCAGCAGATCGAAGCGTTCGTCAAAGCAGGCTCGCGACCAGTCGCCGACCTCTATCAGCAGCAGGCGTCCGTCGCCAACGCGCAGCTGTCGGTGGTCCAGGCGCAGCGCGCGGTGGAGCTGGCGAAGGTGGACTTGATTCAGACGCTGCAGCTCGATCCGACCGGCACGTACGATTTTGTGGCCACGGCCGCGACCGACGCAGCGTTGAACAAGACGTACAATCTCGACAGCCTGGTTACGCTGGCGTACGCGAACCGCGCGGATCTCGCGGCGCAGTCGTCACGAGTCGAAGCCGCGGGTCAGGACGTCAAGACCGCGGCGGCGAGCAAGCTGCCGACGATCTCGCTCACGGGTAGCTACAGCACGGCGTACAACAGCGCGACGGATTTGTCGATCGCCAACCAGCTCGATCAGCGGCGCGGCGGCGGAATCGGCATCGGGGTTTCGATCCCCCTCTTCGATCGCGGAAGCTCGAGCGCGGCCGAGCAGAGAGCGCAGATCGCGCAGTCGAACGCGCAACTCGCTCTGTCGCAACAGCGACAAGGGATCGCGCTCGATGTTCGAAGGGCGTACCTCGATTTCAGCTCGGCGAAGCAGCAACTGACGGCGGCGACGGCGCAGCTTGCCGCGGCGCAGAAGGCGGTTGAAGCGACGCAGGCCCGTTACAAAGTTGGGGCTGCAACGCTCGTTGAGGTGTCGCAGGCGCAAGCGCAGGAAGTGTCGGCGGCCAGCGCGCTGACGACGGCTCGGAACAATCTCGTGTTGCAAGAGAAGGCGATTGACTACGCCGTGGGCGGTACCTTGGCCGGACTACGGCACTAACACCGCCGTGGTCATCCTGAGGAGCCCTTCGTCACTGGCGCTCCTCAAGGGCAGGCTGCGCGACGAAGGACCTACTATCCATTCCTGGTCACCAGGTCACGATAGCAGGTCCTTCGCTTTGCTCAGGATGACAACGTCTTTGGCGAGCCGGCCGACGCTCTCAGCATCCCGTTGCGAGGAACGTCCTCAGCGTCGCGCTTCCCGGTGCCGCGCGCGACGCGCCTTCACGCAGAGTAGAGTTCGGTGCTATGCTAGGTGCGTCCCTCAACGCGCTGCACGTGACGACTGGCGCGAACGGACGCTTTCGCGTTGTCGCCGTTCCGCCGGGACAATACATCCTAACCGTCCATCGGGTCGGATACGTGCCGCTGGCGGCGGCAGTTCAGATATCGCCTCGCTCGTGTCGCCATCAGACGTCATGGCCATCGAAGTGTACTCGGGGCCGGCCACGATTCCGCTGCAATACAGGCACAGCAACAGCGGGTGCGGCGTGATTCTCATTTGGACGAAGTGAGCGCCCCATGTTGATCGGAGCGTGACCATGAAAGTGCTGCTGTTTGGCGCCACCGGAATGATCGGACAGGCGGTTCTTCGCGAGTGTCTGCTCGATCCGAGCGTATCGCAAGTGATCACCGTAGGGCGCCGGCCGAGCGGTGGGACCGATCCCAAACTCGTCGAGATCGTCGAGGCCGACGGTGACGTCACCCGACTGGCGCCGCACGAACCGCAGCTGCGCGAAGTCGACGCGTGTCTCTTCTGTCTCGGGGTCACCTCGATCGGACTCGACGAAGCGGAGTACTCGCGGTTGACGTACGATCTCACGCTCGCCATCGCGCGCCAGCTCGTTCGGATCAACCTGCACATGACTTTCATATATGTTTCCGGCGCGGGTACCGATTCGACTGAACACGGCCGTTCGATGTGGGCTCGCGTGAAGGGACGGACGGAGAACGCGCTACTCGGGCTCGGCTTTCATGCGGCCTACATGTTTCGACCGGGCGCCGTACTCCCGCAGCACGGCATCCGCTCGCGCACGGCGTGGTACAACGCCGTGTATACGCTGATCCGCCCGATCGCCGCGCCGTTGGCGCAACTGTCGCCGCGCCACGTGACGACGAGCGACCGCCTTGCGCGAGCCATGCTCGTGGTCGCTCGCGACGGCTTCGCCAGGCCGATCGTCGAATCGACGGACATCAATCGTCTCGGCGGGCGCTGATCGCGAGAGCACTCGCGTCGCGCGCGGAAGACGGTCGCCAACGTTCGTAAGGAATTCTTCTGGCCCAGTCGTCGCCACACGCAGCCGTGTGGCACAACGCCTGCGCCCACCAGCCGACCACATCGGACGCACGCTCGCGTCCGCAAAACGCCGAACGCGGCCGCCTCCTCTTCGACGGCACGCATGGTCGCGGCTTGTCGCAACACTCGTCGCAGGGAGTGGGAGGTCATGCATTTCTCGCAGCTTCGCCGGTATGGCGCGTCGCTTCTCGTCGCGCTGGGCGCTCCTGTCGCATCGCTGGCGGCGCAGGCGGCGACCGTCACGGGCCACGTGACCAACGCCGGAGGCCAACCGCTGGCCGGCGTCACCGTCTCGATCACCGGGATGGGCCTCGGCGCGATTACGCGCGACGATGGCCTTTACACGTTTACCGTGCCCGCGGCGCGCGTCACCGGACAGGTCGCGAATCTGAACGCACGGCGCGTCGGATATTCGCCGCAGAACGTCGCGATTACGCTCAATGCCGGAACGATCACGCACGACTTCGTCATGACGCAGACCGCCGCGCAGCTCGAGGAGATCATCGTCACCGGTTCCGGGACGTCGCAGATGCGCCAACGCATCGGCAGCGTGATCAACACGGTGGACTCGACGACGCTCAAACGCGTGACGCAACCGCAGAACGTGATCTCGTCGCTCGCCGCGACGACGCCGAACGTGCGTGTCAACACGCAAAGCGGCGAGCCGGGCGCGTCGGCGTTCGTGCTCATTCGCGGCGCGACGTCGGTAACGGGTACGAATCAGCCGCTCATCGTCGTCGACAACACGCCGATCGACAACACGACGCAGGCGACCCAGGGGGGCGGCGACGCCAGCACGGTCACGCAGAATCGCGCCGCGGACATCAATCCGAACGACATCGAATCGGTGCAGGTGCTGAAGGGCGCCGCTGCGGCGTCGATCTACGGAGCACGCGCCGCGAACGGCGTCATCCTCATTACGACGAAGAAGGGTTCGACCGGGCCGACGCGCTACAACGTCTCGTCG
This sequence comes from Gemmatimonadaceae bacterium, assembly GCA_035554995.1. GTDB lineage: Bacteria > Gemmatimonadota > Gemmatimonadetes > Gemmatimonadales > Gemmatimonadaceae > JAQBQB01. Next base: position 17,256 of record DATMHK010000073.1, on the reverse strand, counting down.
ACGCAGACCTTCGACCACGTCATGAAGACGATGCCGCTGCAGACCACGTATGGGCAAGGCAGCAATGGGATCCCCGGCGCGTGCACCACGCCCGACTGTAATGCGACCAGTCTCTCGTGGGGACCCGCCCTCGCGCCGACGTCACCGGTGTTCCTCCACGGGAAGGAAATCTTCGACACGGGAATCACCAACGACATCGCGCTCAACCTCTCCGGCGGCAGCGCGCGCACGCAGTTCTTCCTCTCCGGCGGGGTCACCGACCAGTACGGAATCATGGAGGGGCCGAACAACAGATACTTCCGCAACACATTCCGCCTGTCGGCGAGCCATCAACTGCTCAATACCCTGACGTTCGGCGGCAACTTCTCGTACTTCAACACCACCGGGAAATACGTCCAGAAGGGATCGAACACGTCCGGCCTTCTGCTCGGCGCGCTTCGCACGCCGCCGGACTTCAACAACCAACCGTATCTGTCTCCGACCTCGGGCCTCCAGCGATCGTATCGATTTCCGAATCCGACGTCGGCCAGCCTCACGACCTCGCGCGGCTACGACAATCCGTTCTTCGTGTTGGCGAACGTGGGAAACAAGAGCGAGCTCGGTCGCTTTCTCGGCAACATGACGGCGAACTGGGTGCCGGTATCGTGGTTCGCGCTCAACGAGACGTTCGGCGCGGACAACTACACCGATTCGCGCCTCGAGGCCCTGCCCTTCACCTCGTCGAGCGACCCGGTGGGCAGCGTCACGCGCTTGGACATCACGAACCTCGAGGTCGATCAGAATCTGACGGGGACGGTCTCATACACGCCCAACAAGTATCTCGACACGCGTCTGGTGTTCGGACAAAACCTGAATTCCCGGCGCAACCGTCAGGTGTTCGTGTTCGGCGATCAGCTCATCGCACCGGAACCGCTCGCGATCCAGAACACGGTGAGCTACAACCCGAACGAAAACAACTCGCTGCGCCACATCCTCGCGTATTTCGCGCAGGGCGAGGCGGACTACAACAACGAGCTCCACGGGACCGTGGGATTGCGGCTCGATGGCTTCTCGACGTTCGGCCAGTCCGATCGGACGGCGCTCTATCCCAAAGCGGATGCCGCGTGGACGTTCACGAAATACATCAACGACCCCAATGTGCCGAACAACAAGTGGCACTGGCTGAGCAACGCGCGCCTGCGCGCCGCCTACGGCGAGACGGGTCGCGAGCCGCCCGTCTACGCGACGATTACGGCACTATCGACGACGACGCTGTTCGGCAGCGGCTTTGGTGACTTCATCGGGTCGAAGCAGAGCGGACAAGGGGGCGTCGTGACTGGCGCCAACCTCGGCAACAACGACCTGCAGCCGGAGCGCAACCGCGAGGCGGAGTTCGGGCTCGATTTCGGATTCAACGACCAGACGTCCGACTTCAGCGTCACCTACTACAACAAGAAATCGAGCGACGTGATTCTGCCGGCGCCGGTGAACGCGGCCGCGAACGGCGCGAGCACCGCGCTGCTCAACGGCGCGACGGTCACGAACAAGGGCTGGGAGATGCAGTTCAACGCACGCGTCTACACGGCCAAGAATTGGGACGCGACGATCGGCGGCAACTGGTCGCGCAATCGCGGCAAGGTCGTCTCGTTGATCAACGACATCCAGTTCATTCCATACAACACCGAAGGCTTCACGGGGGCCATAGGCTCGTCGACGGTCGGGTTCGCGCCGGGCGTCATTCGCGGTCAGGACTTCATCCGCTGCGGTCTGGGCGAAACGGCGACGCTGCCGGGCGTGGGTACGATGGCCAACGTCGACTCGGCGTGCGGCGTCGGCGCTCGCAAAGGCGCTCTCTTCATCGCCGGCACGGACAATCGGCCCGTCGTCAATCCCGACGAGCAGGTGATCGCCGATCCGAACCCGCGCTGGACGGGCGGTCTCACCGCGGTCATTCGCTACAAGCGACTGCAGTTCTCCACGCTGTTCGATCTCCGCCGAGGATCCCAGGTCTGGGACGGCACGCTCTCGGCGCTCGACCGGTTCGGCACGGCTGAACAGACTACGATCAGGTCTGATACGGCCGGCATCTTCGGCAAGAACGTCCTCGCCAACCAGAGCGTGGCAGGTCCCGGCGCCGGGCGGGTCGCGTTCCGCACGCCTGCACAATGGCAGAACTGGTATACAACCACCGGCGGCAGCGCGAGCGCCGTGCAGTCGCAGTTCGTCGAGAACGGCAACTTCACGAAGTGGCGCGAGGTGTCGATCACGTACACGCTCGACGATCCGTGGCTGCGGCAGAAGCTCGGATTCAGTCAGGCCTTGATTCGCCTCGGCGGCCGCAACCTGCACACGTGGACGCCGTATCTCGGTCTCGATCCCGAGACGAACCTTGGCGGCGCCGAATTCCTCACGCAGGGCATCGACTTCTTCCAGAACCCCGAGATCCGGTCGTTCACCCTTTCGATAACGCTCAACCGATGACGAGCGGAGCATCACGGCTTATGAATAGAATCCGACTCGGGGGCGTGGGTTGCGCCATCGCGCTTGCGACCGCCTGCGGCGATTACCTCACCGGCGGTGAGCTGGACACGAACCCGAACCAACCGACCACGGCCACCACGGCGCAGTTCTTCGTTGGCGTGCAGGCCGGGACTTGGGCGCTGCTGCAGAGCGACATGGTTCGCGTCACGAACATGTGGGCGCAGCAGCTCCTCGGCTCGAACCTGCAATACGTCGACATTTACAACTACGGCGTCAGCGAGCAAGTCACGAACGGTTTCCAGGCCGGACTGTACACCGGCGGCGGCCTCGTCGACATTCGGCGAGTCGAATCGCAAGCGTTGTCGGCGAAGGACACGGTCTTTCACGGCATCGCGCTGGTGATGGAAGCCTTGATCATGGGGACGGGCGCCGATCTGTTCGGCAACCTGACGTACAAGGAAGCGTTGACCGGCGAACAGAACCCGCCGCTCGATCCTCAAATGTCGATCTACGATTCCGTGCAGACGCTGCTGTCGCGCGCGATCGTGGACATGCAGGCGACCGGCCCGACGAATGTCGGCCCCGCTTCGGCGGATTTGTCGTACGGCGGCGACCCGGTGTTATGGACGAAGCTCGCGCACACGCTGAAGGCGCGCTTTCTCATGCACATGGCGAAAGTGCGACCGAACGTGTATCCGCAAGTCGTCTCGGAAGCGAGCAAGGGGATCGCGAGCACGCCGGAGAACTACAATGCCGTGTTCTCGGGCAACGCCAACGAGCAGAACTTCTGGTACCAGTTCGCGATCGTTCAGCGTCCCGGGTACATCGCGCCGAATCCATTCTTCGTCGCGTTGCTCCAGTCGCGCAACGATCCGCGCCTGCACACCTACTTCAACGCCGACCTGACCGATCTGAACGACGCGCTCCTCGCGTCGAACGCGACGCAGCCGCTCGTTACCGTGAACGAGGATCTTCTGCTCTGGGCGGAGGCGGCACAACGCACGGGCGATAACACCACGGCACTCGCCAAGCTCAACGCCGCGCGCGCGCTCGTCGGACTGCCGGCCGAGCCGGCGTCGCTCACCGGACAGGCGCTGCTCGCCGAGATTTTGATCGAGGAGTACATCGCCGACTTCCAGAACATCGAGAGCTGGAATCTGTATCTCCGCACGTGCACGCCGAATCTGGTGCCGGTGGTCGCCGGGTCGATCGTCCCCGCTCGCTTCTTCTACGACGCGTCGGAACGCAATACGAACAACCAGATTCCGGCCCCGAGCCAGCAGCCGCCGCGAAACCAGAACGACCCGGCAAGTACGACGTCGGACGCGACGGGCGCGCGATGTCTCGGCCAGTGACCCGGGCACGACGACGTCTCGCGTCGGCCATTGCGGTCATCGCGGCGGGCGGATGCTACCAGTACCACGAGGCGTCGCCGACCGCGGTGCGGCCGGATGAAACCGTCCACATTATCCTCAGCGGCGACGTCTCGAGCTCACTCGCGGGGATGATCGGTCCGAATGCGACGTCGATCGACGGCCGGGTGGTGGCCGTCGATTCGACCCGCATGCGTCTGGCGGTGACACAGATCGCCCGAGCCATCGGTCCCGAGGAGTTTCTCAAGGACGAACCGATCGACGTGCCGACTCACGGAGCGCTCGCGGTGAGCGTAAGGTCGGTGGATAGAGTCCGAAGCCTTCTCGCGTTCGGTGGACTCCTGGCAGGGATTTTTGCCGCCCGGACGCTCACCACTTCGCCTGGTATCGTCTCGACAACGGGAGCCCCGTCCGGAAGCAGTAAGTAGCGCCAGAAATCCGATCTGCCCCTCGCGGCGTAACCCGGTGGAGCCGAGCGGACCAGTTGGTCCGCCCCGCTCCCCACTTACACCTCGAGGGGCTGCGTATGAAGACATGGATTATCAGGCGGGGGCTGCCCGCGACCGCACTCGCGGCGGTCGCTTTGGTCGCCGCGCTCACCACCGTCCGGCGGCTGCGCGCATCCGACCACCAGGACACCCCGGAAGTCGAGCTCAGTCCGCGATTCGACGTGAACGACGTCTATGCCTTCCCCGCCGCGACGCCGGGACGGATCGCGCTCGTGCTGGGCACGTCGTCGCCGATCACGCCGGCGAACACACCGAGCTTCGCGTTCGGCACGAAAGACCAGGAGTTGTATCAGATCAAGGTCGACAATAACCGCGACGGCCTCGAAGATCTCGTCTTTCAGATCACGTTCAGCGGCAAGGCGGGACATCAGCGCGTGACGGTGCGCGGACCGGTCGCGCCGCATCAGACCGGACCGGCCAACACGCTGGTCGGCGGACGCAAGGCCGTGTCGGGTCCGGTCAATCAGGTGCTTGGCTCGGCGGACGGCATCCAGGTCTTCGCCGGACCGCGCGATGATCCGTTCTTCATCGATCTCGAGCAGTTCTTCCGCATCATCCCGGACCGTCGTCCGGTGACCGGGCCGCTGTCCCAACTGCCGGCGACGCCCAGCGCGAGCTCGTTCCGCGCCGCGGGCCAGGCCCTCGACTACGTCCGCGGCTTCAACGACATGGCGATCGTCATCGAGTTGCCGGTGAGCATGCTCGAGCGCGATCCGAGCCATCCGTCGTCGTTCGGCGTCTGGGGCACGACGAGCCGCGCGCGGTCCAACTGACGCACCACTCACTCACTCATCTGCCATTTCAGGAGCACATCCATATGTGGAAGAATGACGCGCGTCTCTGCCTGGCCGCGCTCGCCCTCTTTGTCGGCATTGGCGTGGCCGGCTGCAGCGACCGCACGAACGACACAAGTCGCTCGATCGTCGCGCCGGCCGCGGCCAGCCGCGATGTGGAGAATGACGACGCTCAAGGCGACGAGGACGACGACGACCGCATCTACGACCAGACGGATTTTCTCGGCAACCCGCTGGTCAGCGAAGTCACGATCGCCAAGGCCAATCACGGCGCCTACAATCGCACGCAGCCGTACAACACGGCCACGTTCCGGCCGCAGACGGAAGCCTTCGTCACCAGCTTTGGCCGGCCGCAGGCGTTGGCGACGACGCTCGGGAGCGTGCTGTATCCCGACATGCTCGTCGTGGATCCTTCAAAGAATCCTAATTCGGCGGGCTGGTTGAGCTGGGCGCTTGCCAGTGGCTGGGGTGGACGCAAGCTCACCGACGATGTCGTCGACGTCGGACTCACGGCGATCTTCAGTTCTTTCCTCAATCCGGCCGGCGCGCTGTGCCAACCGTTCCAGCTCCCGCTCTGTACGGACAACGTCTCGGCGAACGATGCCGCGTTTTCATCGACGTTCCCGTACTTGGCCGCGCCGCACACGTGATCGAATCCCAGTCGTCCTCGCTCCGCGTTTGGGAGCGAGGATGCTGGTTCACGAGGATATGATGAGACGAGCTCACTGGTTCATGGTTGCCGGTGCCATCGCCACGCTGGCAATCGGCTTGACGGCGGTGCGGACGCGCGCGCATCGCTCGCTCCCGTCCGTGGCCATTCCAACGATGACGGAAAGCGAGATTCGCGACCTCGATATCGCCTTCTACGAGCGCCGCGCCGCCGAGGACCCGGAGAGCGCCGGCGACCGAGCGCAGCTCGCGGGTCTTTATTTACAGCGGGCGCGAACGTCGGGCGGCTTCACCGACTACGCGCGCGCCGAACAAGTGGCGAGACGCTCGCTGAGCCTTCGGACGGCGCACAATGGGCAGACCTTCTCGTTGCTCGCGTCGGCGCTCCTCGCTCGGCACGACTTCGTCGGTGCGCTCGAGGTAGCACAGCACGCCGACTCGATCGAACCGGGGAATACCAACCACGTCGCATTGATCGGCGAGATCGAGCTCGAGCTGGGCGACTACGACGGCGCCGCGCGTCATTTCGCGTCGCTCCATTTCGACACCGACCAGTTCACCGTGGCGGCGCGCGTCGCACGATGGCGCGAGTTGACGGGACACGCCGACGCCGCTCGACGTCTTCTTCATACCGCCATCTCGCGAGTCGACCGCCGCGACGATTTGCCGAAGGAGCAAGTCGCGTGGTTCCATTACCGACTCGGCGAGCTGGAGTTACGCACCGGTCAGCTCGACGCGGCGGAGGCCGCGTACCGGCAAGGGCTGAGAATCTTCTCCGATGACTATCGCATTCTCGGCGGCCTGGCCCGTCTCGAGTGTGCGCGCGGGCACTGGCAACAGGCGATCGACTATGGCAATCAAGCCGTCGCCATTCAGCTCGACCCGGCCACGCTCGGAACAATCAGCGACGCTTTTTTCGCGGTCGGCGACACCGCGCAGGCCGAGCAGTACGCGCGGGCGATGACCGCCAGCGCGTTGGAACAGCCCGGTCCGATTCACCGCGCCTGGGGATTGTTCATTCTCGACCATGGAACACCGCGGGACGCCGAGCGTGTGCTGGCAAAGACGCGCGAGGAGCTTCGCACGCGGCATGACGTGTACGGCTATGACCTGCTCGCGTGGGCGCTGCACCGGCAGGGTCGAAACACCGAAGCGGGCGTCGCGATGCGAAGAGCGCTCGCCCAGCACACTGAAGATCCGCAGCTGGTTCGCCATGCCCAGGCTATCGACGCGGCACTCGCCGTCGCGACTACTCACAACGCAGGCACCCCTGGAGGGACACCGTGTCGGAGCTCGCGGCTTACGTGCAACTAGGGTTTCATCACATCACCGACCTGCGCGGCGCCGACCACATCCTGTTTCTTCTGGCGCTCGCGGCAATCTATCGGTTCCGCGACTGGCGAGAGTGCCTGTGGGTCGCCACCGCGTTCACCGTTGGACATTCCCTCACGCTGGGCCTGGCGGTCACGAACGTGTTGACGATCAGCCCAGCGCTGATCGAATTCCTGATCCCGATCACGATCGTCGCGACGGGGATCGAGAACCTGCTCGTTCGCGACAACGTCAAGCCGTTCGCCACGCGCCAGTACCGTCCGGTGCTGGCCGGCGTGTTCGGATTGGTGCACGGGGCCGGGTTCGCGAACTACCTGCGCAGCCTGTTCGTCGACCGGATCGCCCTGCCTTTATTCGGCTTCAACGTCGGGATCGAGCTGGGACAGATCTGCGTGCTCGTGATCACCTTCACCGGATTCGTTCTCGCGGACCGGCTCATCACGTTGGCCCGGCCGTCGCGGTTGTTCTCGGCGCCACCGGTCCGTCTGCGGACGGTCGCCGTGTCGTCGGTCGTGCTCGTCGTCGCCGCGAGATGGGCGGTGGAGCGAGCACCGTGGTAAGTCGGCTCCGCGCGACACTCATGGCGTTGCTGGCGATCTGTTCGACGCCCGCGCTGTCGTGGTCGCATCCGTTGCACACGACGCTCGCCGACGTTTCGATCGGCACCGACGGTTCGCTTTGCGTCACGGTTCGCGCCTTCGCCGACGATTTCTCCGCGGCCGTCGCACGGCACGCGGGAAAGCCGAGGCCTGCGAATTTTGCGGTGGCCGATGCCGACGTCGCGTCGTACATCGCGGCCACCGTCGTGATTCAGGATCTCAACGGCAGAAGGGTTCCGCTCGAGTGGTCCGGCGCGCGTCGCGGCGGGGACCTGCTGTGGATCACGGTGCGCGCGTCCGGGATTCGCTCACTCCACGGAGTTCGCGTCGCGTACTCGACGCTCTTCGAGTCGTTCCCGGATCAGGTCAACATCCTTCAGAGCAACGAGAACGGCCGCCGCCACACGGTGTTGTTCACCGCGAGCGACGGCCGTGCGTTGAAACCGATCGTCTAGGGGTTCTCGGCGCGCGGCGCGTGTCGGAGCTCGTCGGCGCCGATCTCGCGCAAGTCGGCGACTTTGGGCGGCTCGCCCGTCACCATGCCTTTTACGACTTGGAAAAGCGCGAGCGGCATCGAGCGGTTGTTCTTCGAGTAGACGACGCTGTCCGCCTCGACGAGGATGAGGGCAATCCGCGGATCGTGCGGACCGCCGTCGCGCTTGCCGTCGCCTTCGTCGCCCAGCCAGGCTTTCCAATCGGCCTTGTACAGCGAGTCGATGAGGTCGCGATCCTTGGTGAGGATGGCGTGGCCACTCACGCTCACCCACTCGCGCGTCCGGTCGCGATAGAACGCGACATTCACGTGCGGGTCGATGGCGAGCTCCTCGAATTTCTCGGACTCGGCGTTCGTCATGAACCAGAGGTCGGCGCCGGCCGTTCGCCGTTGCGTCTGCATGGCGCGCGAGACGAGTGTGCCGTCGCGCCGCCGCGTGGTCAGCATCGCTGTTTCGATGCCGTCGATCAGCGCGTAGAGGTCGTCGAGTTTCTTCTCGAGCGGAACTTCGTTGTCGCGATTCTTGTCGGTCGCATCCATAGTCGTCGGGAGGCGGGTTACTGGTCAGCGAGAGCGTCCGTCCTTGCTGAGCACGTTCAATGCCTCCGCCACTTCTTCGGCGTGGTTTTCCGGCTTCACCTTTTCGAACACCTGCGCGACGCGTCCGTCAGGATCGATGATGTACGTGGTGCGCAGCACACCCATGTATTTACGGCCGAAGTTCGTCTTCTCACCCCACACACCGTACGCCTCGGCGATCGCGTGATCCTCGTCGGCGATCAGCGTGTACGGCAGCTTGAACTTCTCCTTGAACTTGGTGTGCGACTTCGGCGAATCAGGGCTCACACCGAGCACCACCGCGTCGAGTCCCTCGAACCGAGGGAGCGTGTCCCGGAAGGAACACGCCTCGACGGTTCAGCCAGGTGTATCGTCTTTCGGGTAGAAGAACAGAACCACCCATCTCCCTTTGAACTCGGAGAGAGCAATGCGACGCGCAGCGTCATCGATGGCCGTGAATTCGGGGGCCTTCTGCCCGGGGATTACGATTGGCATTGCGACCAGTACGTCGATGAGGGGATGAGGGCGCAGCGTTACGAACGCAACTTAACCGCGGTCACCAGCGATACCGAAACGCGACGTTCGCCATGAAACCTTCCAGCGGCGCCCAGACGTCCGTCGTCCATCGTCCGCCCGTTGTGGCCGTCGGCCGGACCAATGGGTCCGTACTCGTCTGCCGCACGTTCAGAAGATTCTCGAAATTCGCGACCGCTTCGAGTCGACCGAGCTGTCGAACGGCGATGGCCATCACGTAGACGTATGGCTTCGACTCGCTCCGGAACGGGTTGTTGTCGAGGGACTGCCTTCCATACCAAGTGCCCTCGATGCCGGCACGATACTTACCCGGCTGCTCGAACATGAGATCGCCGCCGACTCGATGACGAGGAAGCAACGGAATTGGCTGGCGCGAATCCGACATGGGATTCGGGCGAGAACCACGCGTGTACCCGTAAGTGCCGAGGAATTTTCCACCGACAAATCGCCAGACCGCCGCGGCTTCGACTCCGCCGATCCGGGTCTTGTCGCTCGCATTCCGTAAGAACCCTTCCCCGCTTCCGTCGCCGGCGTCCGCCAATTGGATGGCGCGGTCGATGATCGAGCCGTATCCGGTCACGAGCAACTCGGCGCCCGCAAGCTGCCCGCTGACATCGAGCATTGTCCCGAGACTCTTTTCCCCCGCGAGCGGCGGTCCTTGTCGAATGGCCCGTAGACCGATGGCTTCAGTTTCCTCGGTCGTCGCGCTCGGTGGCGCGAATCCAGTGCCCGCGCTCATGCGCACGGACCAGTCACGCGCCGGCTTCGCGAGCACGGCGAGTCGTTCGGTGACCTGTGTCCCTGCCTCAGGATGCGCGTCACCGCGCACGCTGGCCGATAGCGTGACCGGACCAACCTCGCGGTCCGTCGTCGCGAAGAGGCCGGGCGTGAACCAATGGTGGTCGTATCGGGTGTTCAAAGAATTCTCAAAATCATCGAGCTGGAGCGCCGACCCCAGGACTATGGTGCCGCGAGACGAGACGAACGATCGAGTCACCTCGAGAAACCCCGTCGCGGTCGCGTCTTTCTCCAACGGACCAGGCCCGAACTCGCGACGACGGCGGTTCGTGGCTGCCGCGACTCGGAACGCGATATTCCCGGAGTCGCGAAGCGGAAGAATGGCTCTCGTGCCAACGTCGGCTCGTTGACTCACCAGGCTCTCGCGGAACGACGTTCCCACCGGACTGACCGCGCCGGCAAGCGTTCCACCGTCGCGGCTGTCGTACCCATAGCCGGCGGTGACGAACAGCGAACGTCCCTTCGAGTCGACCGCGGTGAGGCGGGGTCGCAATCCCCATCTCCGCGCTCGAGGTTGATCGGCCCAACCATCGTGATCGACGTCGGCGTCACTCTGAAGCGTACCTGAAGCGAGCAACGAAAGCCCGCCAACACCCTCGAGATTCCGGCTGAGCCAAGTGGCGGCATCGGTCACGCCGAGCGTGCGACGGTTGAACAGAAACTCGCTTTTCCCGTTGGCGGGCTTCGAAACGAGATTGATGACGCCTCCGAGAGCTTGTGCGCCGTAGAGTGAGGAGGCCGCTCCCTTGATGATCTCGACCCGTTGCAGATCAACCGGCGAAACGTCGAGCGGCCCGAGCGCGCTGGAGCTTCCTCCGTAGAGCGGAAGGCCGTCGGCCAGCATCACCGTGTATTGACCAGGAAGGCCGAGGATCCGAACGCTCCCCGTGCCGAGCGTGGGAGAAGCCGCTTGCACTCGGAGGCCCGGCGTCTCGTTGAGCAGCATTGTGATGCCGCTCGGGGCCATCAGCGTGTTCTCGTCCACCTCCATCTCATCCACTACTTCGACGCGAATTGGCGTTTCCTCGGTCAGTCGCTCGGTACGCGTCGCGCTTACCCTGACCGCCTCCATCGGCATGCCCGCCATCTCGACGGTGACCTTCGCCGTCACGACGCTGTCGGCAACGATGGTGACGGTGACCTGCGTCGGCTTGTAGCCGAGCTGGGTAATGGAAACGCGTTGACGTCCGGCCGGCAGAGTGAGTCGAGCCATTCCCTGCGTGTCAGTCCTGGTACTTTTGCCGGCGGAGCGCACGAGCAGTCCGCCCACCATTCCCATTGATTCCTCGACGGTGATCTCGACGACACCAGTCCTGGGTTGCTGAGCGGTGGCGCGTCGAGATAGAACAAGCGCACTCGAGAGGATGAGTGCACGAAGCCATATCGTTTTCATTGTGATCGGCAGTTTCTGCCAGTTATGCGGTTGCCCGCGATCGAGCGCATGCGCGCGGTCGCATCCGCGCGCGATGCGCAGTGCGTTTCGGCGGGGGAGTCCTTTTGGTGAAAGGAGCTACGCCCTAGGCGGCGGCGGCTCGGGCGATCTCGTGACGGATCGCAGTTCCTTCGCGAAGCGGAACGGTTTGTCGCTGGGCAAAGACAATGAGGGCCCGACGGGGCTCGCCGCGACTCCGACCGCGTTCGGAGCGCACGAGATCATCACGGAACAGCCGCCGGGCGCCAGGGGAACGGAGCAGTCCAGCGGCCGCGAATTCCCGTCGCGATCGTGTTCGTCGGCAGAATGCGCGGGCATTCCAGGCATGTCGCGCATACCCGAAGCCAATGCCCGTGCGGAAATCGTCGAATCACACGCGTGGCCGCCCCGGGTGACAGACACCATCAGGAGCACGGCCTGAAGAGTTAGGCAGCAGAGACGTCGAGCGATGTTCACTGCCTAGGAATTTATCAGGGAAGCAGGCCAGATAAAGCGGGGTTTCGCCGACTCGTCCTCGGGATGACGGCGCACCTGGGCCAACGCGTCATTGGCCTGTGGTCCAATCGTCGGCGCTACGTCAATCGTTCATGATGCCACGACTTCCGCTGGCGACTCCAGGGCGCATCGACGTGCGCTCGGTCTCGCCGTTTTGCCTTCTCAGCGAGGATTTGCGTCATGGCCAAGCCCTTCAACGGGGTCATCAAGCTCGATGTTCGCGACTCGAAGCCGGATTGGACACCGTACGCGCTGCCGACGGCGCCGAAGGGCGCGCCGAACGTCTTGATCGTTCTGTACGACGACACGGGGCTCGCGGCGTGGTCGCCATTCGGCGGTCGCATCAACATGCCGACGCTCCAGAAGCTTGCGGACAACGGCCTCCGATACTCACAGTGGCACACGACGGCGCTCTGCTCGCCGACGCGATCGACCTTCCTCACCGGCCGCAACCATCACGTGAATCGTTGCGCGTCGATCACCGAGGCGACGGACGGCTTCCCCGGCGCCGCGGGCCGTCTCCCCGCCGAGTGTGCGACGATCGGACAAGTGCTGCAGGATAACGGCTACAGCACGTTCTGGCTGGGCAAGAATCACAACGTTCCCACGGAAGACACCGGCGCCGGCGGCAGCAAGAGCGAATGGCCGCTGCAGAAAGGATTCGATCGCTTCTACGGATTTCTCGGCGGAGAGACGAACAACTGGCATCCGGATCTCATCGAGGACAATCGTTCCATCGATCAGCCGTATTCGGTGAAGGACGGATACCATCTCTCGAAGGATCTCGCGGATCAGGCGCTCAGAATGCTCCGCGATCAGCGCAACTCCAACCCGTCGAAGCCCTGGTTCATGTGGTTCTGTCCCGGCGCCAATCACGCGCCACACCACTCGCCCAAGGACTACGCCGACAAGTACAAGGGCAAGTTCGACGACGGCTACGAAGCGTACCGCGAATGGGTTCTCCAGCGCATGATCGACAAGGGCATCATGCCGGAGGACACGCGGCTCACGCCGATCAATCCGATGCCCGAGGACGTGGCGAAGACGGCACCGGCGGACGCCGTGCGCCCGTGGAACACGCTCAACGACGACGAGAAGCGTCTGTTCTCACGAATGGCAGAGGTCTACGCCGGATTTTCGGAATACACCGACGCACAAGTTGGCCGCATCGTCGAGTTTCTGGAGAATTCCGGGCAGATCGAGAACACACTGATCTTCTACTGTGCCGACAACGGCGCCTCGGGCGAGGGCACACCCAACGGATCGGTGAACGAGAACAAGTTCTTCAATGGATATCCCGACGACCTCGCCGAGAATCTCAAGTATCTCGATGTCCTGGGCTCGGAAGAGACCTACAATCACTATCCGACGGGTTGGGCGGTCGCATTCAGCACGCCCTTCCAGATGTTCAAGCGCTACTCACAGTATTCCGGCGGCACGTGTGATCCACTCGTGATTCACTGGCCGAAGGGCATCAAGGCGAAGGGCGAGGTCCGCCATCAGTATCACCATTCGACGGACATCGTGCCGACGATCCTCGAGTGCGTCGGGCTCGAGATGCCCAAGGTCTATCGGGGCGTCGAACAATTTCCGCTCAATGGCGTCTCGATGCGCTACACCTTCGGCGATGCCAAGGCGAAAACGCAGAAGCCGATCCAGTACTACGCGATGCTCGGCACGCGCGGCATCTGGAAAGACGGCTGGAAAGCGGCCGCGTTGCACACGCCGATCAGCGGCGTCGGCCACTTCGACCAGGATCGATGGCAGCTGTACCACGTCGACGTCGATCGAGCCGAGTTCGAGGACGTAGCGAAGGAGAATCCGGAGAAACTCAAAGCGTTGATCGACGCCTGGTTCGACGAAGCGAAAAAGAACAACGTGCTTCCGCTGGACGACCGGACGGCCTTGGAGCTTCTCGGGATTCAACACCCGGTCACCGAGCCACCGCGGACGCGATACATCTACTACCCGCACACCGCGCCGGTACCGGAATCCGTTGGCGTCAACATCCGCGGGCGCTCGTACAAGATTGTCGCCGACGCGATCACGAGCTCGGATTCGCACGGCGTCATCTTCGCGCACGGGTCGCGATTCGGCGGACATGCGCTGTTCATCAAGGATCGGCGCCTCTACTACGTGTACAACTTCCTCGGCATCAAGCCGGAGCAGAAGCTCATGTCCGAGCCGTTGAGTCCGGGCAAGCACGTGTTCGGCGCGGCGTTCGTGCGCGAAAAGAGTGGGCCGCACGGTGAGTCGATCGGCAAGGCGCAGCTGTTCGTCGACGACCAGGTGGTAGCCGAAGCGCCGTGGAAAACGCAGGCGGGACACTTCACGCTCGGCGGCGACGGCATCTGCGTCGGGTACGATAGCGAGGACAAGGTCAGCGAGGAGTACGAGTCGCCCAACGAGTTTGCCGACGGCCGAATCATCGGCGTGGCAGTCGACGTCAGCGAAGAGGTCTACCTCGATCTGGAGAAGGAAGCCGCGGCCGCGATGGCGCGCGACTGAGACAGTCGTCGATGCCAAACGTACTCAATCGGCTTCGTCCGAGGCTGGACAAAGCTCTCGACGCCGCGCCGGCCGAGCACTGGATCGTGATCGACATGAAGCGCGACTGGCGCATCATTTTTCCGTTCGAGAAGAAATAGCGGCGCGCGACGCCGCCGGCGCGACCGTAAACATCGGCAAGCGCACTCGGAACAGCGCGCCGCCCAATGGCTGATTCTCGACGAGAATTCGGCCATTGTGGCGTTCGACGATGGATCGCACGATCACCAGGCCCAGGCCCAGGCCCTCGGTCTTGGTCGAAAAGAATGATTCGAAGAGGTGTGGCTGGACGTCGATGGGAATGCCGGTCCCGCTGTCACGGACGAGCACTTCGGCGTAATCCGGACCCGGTTCGGTTCGGATGACCACGCACCGCTCGCTCGGGGGCAAAATCGTGGACGTCGCTTCGAGACCATTCAGGGCAAGGTTGAGCACCACCTGCTCGAGCTGCACCGGATCACCCGTAACGAGCGGCGGCTCTTCGGCCAGTGAAAGCTCGAGTCGGGTATTGCGAAGGACAGCGTCGTGCTGGAGCAGCCGGGCGGCGTCGCGGCAAATCTCGTTGAGATCGACGGTCGTCGTGGTCGACTCTTCCTTGCGAAGCAGCTTCCGAACGCCCTCGATCAGCTCCACCGCACGCGCATCGTCGGCGACGATGCTCCGGAACACCTCGCGCGCTTCGGCCACGTCACCCGGTGTCCCCGCCAGAAGATGGACGCCCGCCTCGGCGTTGACGCGAATCGCCGCCAGTGGCTGCCGCAATTCGTGTGAGATCGTCGCCGCCAATTCTCCAACGAAGGCCATTCGCGCCATGTGCGCTACCTGCCGTCTCGTTTCTTCGGCACGACGCTCGGCGAGCCGCCGATCGGTGACATCGAAGTGCGTAACGATCGCTCCGCCTTCCGAAACCTGGAGGCAATCGACGTAGACCTCGAACCATCGTTCGTCGGGCTCCCGAGAGCGATACTCGCGGCGGAATGGCCACGACCGCCGCTCGAGCACCGCTTCGATTCCTTCTCGCACATCACGTGCATCGCCGCACCCGCGGAGCTCGGCGCGCCGGCATTCGTCCAGATAATTGGCGCCAACGAACGCGCCGCGGATCACACCCCCTCCCCCTCCCCCTCCCCCTCCCCCGTCGCGCGCCACCTCGCGCCACGCGTCGTTGACGCGGATGATCGTGCCCCGGTGATCGAGGATGGCGATCTGCGCCGAGAGCGAGGCGAGCACCGCGCGATTGAGCTCCTCGCCACGATGGATCTCGCGCGCCGCTCGCGATCGGGCCATCGCGCTCGCGAGGATCTCGCCCGCCGAGTCGAGTCGCCGAATCAGCGCGGCCGGCCAACCGTGACCATCGCTGCGCTGAAGCTCGAGGCGGCCAATCGACGTTCCGTCGGCGACGAGGGGAATCTCCAACCTGGATCGCGAACCGAGTCCGTTCTCAACCGGCGCCGACTCGGACGCATGTCCGTTCTCCCCCGCATGCCATGATAACCGCAGCGGCTCGTCGACCTCATTGTCGGGACGTTGCACGAGCGTCGCGATGCTCGCGCCGGCATAGAGACCGATTCGCGCCAATGCGTCCTCCAGCGCGCGCGGTGCGTCGTCCGGCACGTGTCGAACGGCGTCCGTCGTGAGGCCGGCCATCGTGTGCTCGTACGCAGCTTGTTCCTGCACCGCGAGCTGCGCGCGACGGCGGCGTTGACGCTCGACCAGAAGAAGTCCGATGAGAAGGGCTTCGACAGAAATGACGCCGAGCCCGATGAGCACCGTCGTTCGGTACTGCTCCCACAAGCTCGGCTCGCGGAACAAGACGTCCGTTCCCCGCGGCAGACGCGTTTCATCCAGTTTCCAGCGCCGGAGCTGCCTCGCGTCCACGGCGGAAGAGTGCTTGATCATCTCGACGGGCGGCATCGGCTCGTCGGGATGACGCCGAAGGGTGCGCACGATGAGATCTCCGGTTCTCGCACCCTCTTCGTCGAAACTCAGCGCCGAGCCGCCGACGAGACCCTCGCCGATGTAGCTCCGCAATTGCGCGTACATCGGCGCCGACGACGCGCGCGCCATCGTACCGACGAGATCGACGGGATCGAACACCTGGCCAAGACCGTCGCGCCGGAAGTTCGCGAGGATCACGATCGAGCGCTTCGGGAGGCGATGCAGCCGGGTGAGCAGCGTATCGAGTGACAGACCCTGAAGGGTCGTAACGGGCAGGGCGTTGTGCACCGCCTGGACGGCCGACGTAACGGTGTTCGAGTCCGCCGGGCTGGAACCGCCGACGATCACGACACGCTCGGCATCCGGCTGGAGCGCGCGCGCGAGCGCGAAGGTGGGCACGAAGCGCGACGACCCCGCGAGACGGCCCGTGACGCCGGGGGGCAATGTCCCCGGGTTGGTTTGCGGCGCCGCACTGAGGGCGAACACCACGGGTACGCCCGGAAACACCGACCGCAGATTATCGATGGCAAAACCGAGCGCTCGGCCGCCGACGGGAACGATCAAATCGATGGGGAACCCGCCGTACTTTTCGCCGAAATAGCTGGTGAGCGCCGACGAACGCTCGATCTCGTCGAACCGGTCGAAGTCGAGCGACTCCTGGTAAAACTCCACAGGGTCTCGCAGCGCCTCGCTGACGGTGAGACGCAAGCTTCGCGTGAACTCGA
>DATMHK010000072.1:0-10447 GCA_035554995.1 Gemmatimonadaceae bacterium | reverse complement strand
GACGCCCGTATCAGCTCGACCAGGGTCTCCGTGGGCAGCTCGATGCGACGAGCCTTCTCGGCCGCGTGGCGGAGCGGGGCGGGAACTTCGCCCTTTGGCATCTCCGTGCCGAGGATTCTGAGGGTTTCAGCACACGCAGTGTCGAGCGTAACGCCACGATCGGTGAGCACCTGCGCCGCAATTCCCTTTTGTTCGGCGAGCAGGCCGAGGAGAAGATGTTCGGTTCCGACGTAGCTGTGATTCAGGTCGCGCGCGTTCGACATCGATAGCTCGAGCACCTTCTTGGCGCGCGATGTGTACGGCAAGTCGGGGCCCGTGCTGGTGCCAAGCGGTCCCTTTCTAACCGTTTGCTCGACCATGAACGCCATGTCGTCGAGATCGATGTTCAGATTCTGCAGAACGGTCGCGGCGACCCCGTCACCTTCGCGAATGAGACCGAGGAGAATGTGCTCCGTCCCCACGTATTCGTGGCGCAGCCGACTCGCTTCTTCGCGCGCCATGCCCAGAACCTTTCGCGTTCGCTCCGTAAAGTTGTATCCGTTCATTAGTACCCCGCTTTTTTCACAGATCCGCGCAACTCTTGTTGATCTGACGGCAATCCGCGCAAATGAGCTTGCACTTTCGCCATTCCAGCTTCGCCGATCCGCAATAGTCGCATTGCTCGACCGCGGCATCGGGCGGGGCAGACACTCTCTCCTCGACGCGGGCGTCGACGACGACGCCCGGTCGCAGGAACGGAACGGTGTGGCACGGCGGCATAAAGAATGATTGATGCATCACACCCCCGGCCGGAAGGGGAGCGGGCATTGTACCTTCCAGCCGACGCTGACCGGGCGACATGAGCCAAAATCACGATCACGAAAGTCACAACGGCAACTTCGACATCCACGCCGCGGCCCGGCGTGTTCTTCTCGCCGCCAAGTTCGAGCCGGACATCAACCAGGCGGCGCACAAGCAGCTCGATGCGCTGACGTCGCCCGCGCCGATGCCCACCGGCGTCCGCGATCTGCGGCAGCTCCCGTGGTCGTCGATCGACAACACCGAGTCACGCGATCTCGATCAGGTCGAGGTTGCCGAGGCGCTCCCCGACGGATCGATCAAGCTGATCGTCGGCATCGCCGACGTGGACTCGCTCGTTCCGAAGGGGTCACCGATCGACGAGCACGCGCTGGCTAACTGCACGTCGGTGTACACCGGCATCGATGTCTTCCCGATGCTCCCCGAGAAGCTGTCTACCGACCTCACGTCGCTCAACGAAAACGCCGATCGTCTGGCGGTCGCGATCGAGACGGTCGTCGACAAAAACGGCGACGTCGTTTCGTTCGACGTGTATCGCGCGATGGTCCACAACTACGCCAAGCTCGCCTACGACGAAGTCGGCGAATGGCTCGGCGGCGGAAACGTGCCGGACAAGGTCAAGGGCAACGCGGTTCTGTCGAGTCAGCTCAAGCTCCAACGCGACGCGTCGCAGCGGCTCAAGGCCGAGCGGCTGCGGAACGGCGCGCTCGAGCTGGAGACGATCGAGGCGACGCCTGTGACCAAGAACGGCCGGATCGTCGACCTCGCGGTGATCCACAAGAACCAGGCGCGCGATCTCATCGAGGATTTCATGATCGCGAGCAACGTGGCGATCGCGAAGTTCCTCGAGGCGCGCGGGCGCTCGGGCATTCGGCGCGTCGTGCGCGAGCCGGAGCGCTGGGAACGCATCGTCGAGCTGGCCGGACGGTACGGGACGACGCTTCCCGCCGATCCGGATTCTCTCGCCCTCGCCAAGTTCCTCGCCGAGCGCCGAGCTGCCGATCCGGATCGCTTCCCCGATCTCTCGCTCTCGATCGTGAAGCTCATGGGACCCGGGATCTACGCGCTCGACCTGCCGGGCAAGGATCCCGGTGGGCATTTCGGCCTCGCTACGCACGACTACTCGCACGCAACCGCGCCGAATCGCCGTTACGCCGACCTCGTGACACAGCGGCTCGTCAAGGCGGCGCTCACCGACAAGCCGGCACCGTACAGCAATGACGAGCTGGCGTCGGTTGCGGAGCGCTGTACCGAGCGCGAAGATGCGGAGAACAAGGTCGAACGCACCATCCGCAAGACCGTGGCGGCGCTGCTGCTGCGCGATCGCATCGGCGAGACCTTCGACGGGATCGTCACCGGCGCGAACGAGAAGGGCACGTTCGTTCGAACGATCCGTCCACCCGCGGAAGGAATGGTCGTGCGGCACCATGAGGGGTTCGACGTCGGCGACCGCGTGCGGGTCAAGTTGGTGGGAGCTGATCCAAATCGGGGATTCATAGACTTCGAGGGTCGAGGAGAGCGCTGAGATGAGACGTCTCGTAACGACGGTGGCAGCGATCGTCATTCCCGTGGTCGCGTCGGCACAGGACACGACGCAGTCGTACGCCTCGCGCTGCGGCGCCGTCGTTTCTTCGTCGGACCGCGGCGGATGGGCACCGCTTCCACGCGGCGACGTTTTCTGCCCGTTACTCGCCGATCCGAAAGGCATGCACTCCTTCGTGAGCTACCAGCGCGGCAAGCTCGCCGACATCGCGCACGATCTCGGCGCCGTGGGCATCGCCGACGAGTTCGCGTTCTTCCGCAGCGGGAGCGCGAACACCGACAACGCCGTGCAGCTGGGCGCATCGGGCGGGGTCTTCGCGCAGTTCGACGTCGGCTCGGCGTCATATGATTTATTGAATGCCGACTATCTCATCGCGTTGCCGCTGACCTTTCGCGCCAACTTCCTTTCCGGCCGGTTTCGCGTCTACCACCAAAGCTCCCACCTCGGAGACGAGCTGCTGCTTCGTCCGGATCACCCGGACCGCCAGAACCTCTCCTTCGAATCGCTCGACGGCCTCCTGTCGGTCGACCTCGGCCCATTGCGCGCCTACGGTGGCGGCGAATACTTCTTCGTGCGCGACCCCTCGGATCTCCCGGACCGACTCATTCACGGCGGCGTGGAGCTGCGGCCGCGGGCCGAACTCAGCTTCGGCACCGTCGGTCTCGTTCGGCTCGTCGGCGCGGTCGACGTCAAGAGCGTGAACGACACCACCTGGCGCACCGGCGTCAGCGCGCGCGCCGGTTTCGAGGTGAGCCGCCCGCGCGAAGGCGCGGTCAACGGCCGACGCTGGGGACTATACGCCGAGTACTACGACGGCCCGTCGCCGTACGGGCAGTTTCTACGCAGCAAGTCGCACTTTACGGGAGTAGGGTTTCACTTTTCGCTGTGACGCGGGCGATGGGCGATGGGCGATGGGCGATGGGCGATGGCAGAAACAGCGCTGTCATCCTGAGGAGCGCAGCGACGAAGGACCTACTGTCTCGAGTTAGTTACCAGATGGGGACAATAGGTCCTTCGCTTCGCTCAGGATGACAGCGTTTTTTTCCGCCCACCGCCCACCGCCCACCGCCCACCGCCCGGCGCCCGCCTCACGGCTCCCTCCACTCGACTCCGTCCTCCTCAATCAGCTCGTCCGCCTCTCTCGGTCCCCACGAACCGGCCGCGTAGCCCGGCATTCGCTTCGGCTTGTTGGCTTCCCAGTACTGAATGAGCGGATCGATTACGCGCCACGCGGCTTCCACTTCATCGCTGCGCGTGAAGAGCGTTGCTTCGCCGATCATGACGTCGAGTAATAGCGTCTCGTACGCCGGCGCGCTGACCTCGCCGAACGCATTCGCGTAGTCGAACTCCATATCCACCGGCGCGATCTCGATGTTGGACGTGAGCGCGACGGCGGCGCCGGGGACCTTTACCTCAAAATTCAGAGCTACGCCTTCGTTCGGCTGCACTCGCATGACGAGCGTGTTCGGCCGCATCGCTTCGCGCGTCAGGTGACCGAACATCAGGTGCGGCGGCGAACGAAACTGCACCGCGATCTCCGACGCGCGCTTGGCCATGCGTTTGCCAGATCGCAAATAGAACGGCACCCCGTTCCATCGCCAGTTGTCCACGAACAGACGCACTGCCGCGAACGTCGGAACTCTGGAATCGGACGCGACGTCTTTCTCCTGCGTGTAGCCCGGCACGGGCTTCCCGCCGACCGAGCCGGCGGTGTACTGCGCGCGCACCGCGTTGTCGGGAATCGTCTCCGGTGACAGCCAGCGGACAGATCGCAGGACCTTCACCTTCTCGTCGCGCACCGCGTTCGCCGACATCTGCGCCGGAGGCTCCATCGCCGTGAGCGAGAGCAGCTGAAGAAGATGGTTCTGGAACATGTCGCGCACGACGCCGGCTTCTTCGTAATACTTGCCGCGCTCCTCGACGCCGACAGTCTCCGCCGCCGTGATCTGCACGTGATGGATCCACTGCCGGTTCCAGATCGGCTCGAAGATCGAGTTCGCGAACCGGAGCACGAGCACGTTCTGCACCGTCTCCTTGCCGAGGTAATGATCGATGCGATAGGTCTGGTGCTCGGCGAACATGCTGAGCAGGAGCGCGTTCAAATGCTGCGCCGACTCGAGGCTGCGTCCAAACGGCTTCTCGACGACGATGCGCGCCCAGGGACGGTCGTTCACCGTCCGAGTGCGCGGCGCCAGGCCGCTCTTCGACAGGTTGGTGACAATGGGCTCGAACACACTCGGCGGAACGGCGAGGTAGAAGAGGCGGTTGCGCTCGTCGGGCGGACACTTCTGCTCGATCTCGGTCAGCCGCTCGCCGATCGCGGCGTAGTCCGCGGCGTTCGTGAGATCGGCCGACACGAAATGCAGTCGGGTACAGAGATCCTGCCACAGCGCTTCGTCGAAGCGTCCCACCTCGTCGGACGCCGCGAGCGCCTGCCGCATCTGATCGCGAAACGTGTCGTCGTTCTGGCTGGGGTCGCGCCCCACGCCCAGCACCTGGAAGTGTTCGTCGACGAGGTGCTGGTGCATCAACTCGTAGATCGCCGGCAACAGCTTCCGCCGACTGAGATCACCGAGCGCGCCGAAGATGATCATCGTGCACGGATCGGCGCGATCGCGCTCTGCCCGCGCGGCGTGCGCCATCGGGCGCGCCGAAATGACGGGAGCTGTCGAGCTCACGTCGTCTTCACCGCGTGGCCGCCGAACTCGTTGCGCAGCGCCGCAATGACCTTGGCGCCGAACGAGTCGGTCTGGCGCGAGCGGAAGCGCGCTTGCAGCGAGAGCGTGATCACGGGCGCGGGAACGTCGAGATCGATCGCTTCCTGTACCGTCCAGCGACCTTCGCCCGAGTCGGCCACCCAACCCTTGATCGCCGAAAGCGACGCGTCGCGCGCGAACGCCGCGGCGGCGAGCTCGTTGAGCCAGGATCGGACGACGCTCCCGTGCTGCCAGACGTTCGCGATCTGCTCGAGGTCGAGCGACGGAAACGTCTTCGACGCGTGCAGGATCTCGTAACCCTCGGCGTACGCCTGCAGCATCCCGTACTCGATGCCGTTGTGCACCATCTTCACGTAGTGGCCGGCACCGGTCGGTCCGACGTGCGCGTACCCGTCGTCCGGGGCGAGCGCGCGAAAGATCGGCTCACAATGCGACACGGCCGCATCGCTCCCGCCCACCATCAAGCAGTAGCCGTTCTCGAGCCCCCAGATACCGCCGCTCGTTCCGGCGTCGATGAATTCGATGCCGGACGACGCGAGCTCCTGCCCACGTCGAATGCTGTCGTGGAAATTCGAGTTGCCGCCGTCGATGATGACGTCGCCCTTCGAGAGGTTCGGCACGAGCGCGGCGATCGTCTGATCGACCGGATCGCCCGCCGGGACCATGATCCAGATGACCCGCGGGGCACTCAGCGCACTAATCACCGCGGGCAAGTCATTCACACCGGTCGCGCCGATCTTCTGGTACTTCGCGACCACGTCCGGGGTTCGATCGTACGCGACCATCGAATGACCTTTGCGGAGAAGCCGCTCGGTCATGTTCCCACCCATCCGGCCCAAACCGATCATTGCGAGTTGCATGCGCGTAGTCCCTTGTGGCTGTTCTGGAATCATCGTCCGGTTGGGCTTCGCTAACTACCTAACGCAGAGGCGCAGAGGAGCGCCGAAGGCGCTCGGGCCTCAGCGCGCAACGAGCCCGGACGAGTTTTTCTTGGGACTGCTGCTCGGGATGCCCCTGGTGGCTTTCCGAGCGGCCGTTCCCAAGAAATCTCGGCTCGTGGCGTGATGTACTACGGCTGCCCTACGGAACCCTCCGCGTCTTTGCGCCCTCTGCGCCTCTGCGTTAGGTAGTTGCGAGTGGTTGCACCGATCAAAACGCTAACCAGGGTCGAGATGACAGCCTCAAACCGCCAAACCCCGCGCCCTCATCTCCAGACGGAGCCGCTCCGCATCCCGATAATGGACCGTCTGCATCCCGAGCCCCTCCGCCGGTCGCAAGTTCTGGACGCGATCGTCGATGAATAGGGTGCGCGCCGGATCCGCTTGGGTCATGCCGAGCACTCGAGTATAGATGTCGTGCGTCGGCTTTCGCGTCCCGAGCCAGCAGGAGGTGAAGAACGTAGGGAAGATGTCGGCCAGGCCGAAGCGCTCGATGCGATAGGTATTCAGCTCGGCGCACTCGTTGTTGAGCGTCGCCATTCGGACGACCGCACTGTCGGCCAAATCGCGCGCGACGGCGATCGACTCCGGCCAGGGAACGCTCTGCTCGAACATGAACCGCCGAAACTCGTCCTTGGTGAATGAACGGACCTCCCCAAAGACCGTGACGTCGAGATACTCGTCGAGCGAGATCTGTCCGGCTTCGAGCGCGCCGACGGTTTCTTCGTGGCGATACTGAAAATCAGCCGGGTCGAGATGGAAGCGCTCGATCGCCGCGTCCCTCTGCTCGCCATCCCAACCGTTACTGCCGAGCACGCCGCCGACGTCGAACAGCACGAGCTCGACGGCCGAGCTCATCCGACCAGAACGGCGCGAGCCGGAGATCCGTCGAGACCAGCCAACCTCAGGGGGAGCACGCGAAGTTCGTATGGCCCGAGTGGCGGCAGCGAGAGATCGAGCCCTTCGACGATGATCACGCCGGCGCTGAGCAGTGTGTTGTGCGTGCGGTGATGTCCCGAATGGAACTGCTCGATCGAGAAGTAATCCACGCCGACGAGCCTCACGCCGAGCGACAGCAGATAATCCGCGCCGTCGGGCGCGAGGTAGGTGTAGTCCTCGCGGAAGTCGGGGTCGCGAATGAACGACGAATTGCGAGTCTTGATGAGAATTCGCTTATGGTCCTTCAACTCGTGGAGCTTGAGCTCCTTCGCGCCGACCGACATGCACTTGTTTCCGACGTCGACGAGGACGGCCGGCCCCATGAGAACGTCGAGCGGCAGCTTGTCGACGCTCTGGCCGTCGTCGAGCATGTGTTTCGGAGCATCGACGTGCGTGCCGGTGTGCGAACCGAACGAGAGCGACGACACATTCGAGCTGCCCCCTTTCGCGATCTCCTGTTGGGGCTCGATGCGAATCGGCGGATTTCCGGGATACACGGCGCCGCCGTTCGAGATGGGAACCGAAATGTCGTAGTAGGTCGCCACGTCTGAAAAGCTAACGAAACTCGCCTGTAACGCAGCCAACGTGCAAACTTTCCGTAAACCCTCTGGCTGCTTCCCTTTGCCTGCCATTGAATAACAAGCATGCGCCGTTCACCCCGCCTGGTCGGCACCGTTGGGCTCCTCATCCTCGCTCTGGTCGTCTGCGCCGTCCTCGCCTACCAGGCGTGGGACGCCGCGCGGTCACAGCGGGAGACGGCGGACAACACCCTTCGTGATTACGCGAGGATCGCCGACTGGCAGCTGACGCAGCAGGCCAAGAATGCGCTGCTTACCCAGGTCGTCACCGCCCTCAGCTCGCAGGCTTCGCAGGTCGATCCCGCGCATCTCGATCGCACGGTGCTGACGCCGGCGCAGGTCGAGGACGTCGCTCGCGTCGTGGTCGAGTGGTGTCACTGTCTGTCGGGCGTTCGCTATTTCTTCCGCTACGACTGGCGCGACGGAACCCTGCGTACGACGGAGACCGATCTGTCCGACGCGGATCTCGCCTGGGCGCGCGACACAGTCGTCGCATACACGAAGTCGTTGCCGGCGCTCAAGGATCGGAGAGTTCTCGCCTTCGGGTCGCCCGACGGCCGCTTCGGTCCACTGAAAAACCTCGCCGTCATTCTGACCAACGATTCGTATGCGATGCTGCTCGGTGA
Organism: Gemmatimonadaceae bacterium; assembly: GCA_035554995.1. Lineage (GTDB taxonomy): Bacteria > Gemmatimonadota > Gemmatimonadetes > Gemmatimonadales > Gemmatimonadaceae > JAQBQB01. The sequence goes on along the minus strand of DATMHK010000072.1, from coordinate 2,308 downwards.
GCGAAACAAGCGCGCCGAGCTCCTCGTGTTCGTCGTCGCGCGGGACATCGAGCGTGGCGAGCCGGTGGTCGTGTACGGCTTCGCGACCGATCCAAAGCCGTTCCTCTCGCCCTTACTGGAGAACATTCGCGGCAAGGGCGGATCGCAAAGCGCGCTGCTGCCACAGTCGCTCATCGGCGAGCTGAGCCCTGATTCGATCCTTTCCATTTCCGTCACGACGCTCGCCGGAACCGAGGTCTATCGCTCGCCCGGCTGGGCCGCGCCGACCTACAGCGCCGCCGACACGATCGAGCCGAGCTTCGGCCGTCTGGTGATGCGCGTCAGTCTGCGGCCGGACTTTGCGGGAATGCTCATCGTCGGTGGTCTCCCGGGATCGCGCATTCCCGCGCTCGTGGCGCTTTTCGTCATCGCGGCGGGATTGCTCAGCGTGGCGCTGCTACAACTCCGTCGGCAACAGCAGCTCGCGCGGCTTCGCACCGAGTTCGTGTCGGGCGTGTCGCACGAGCTACGCACGCCCCTCGCGCAGATTCGATGGTTCGCCGAGCTGCTCCACCTCGGAAAGCTGCGCACTGAGGAAGAGCGCGAACGTTCGGCGGGCATCATCGACCAAGAAGCGCGTCGGCTCACGTATCTCGTCGAGAACGTTCTCAACTTCTCACGGTCGGAGAAGGGAACGAACCGGATCTCGCCGTCGCCAGCCGATCTCGATCATGAGATCCAGGATGTGATCGAGCTGTTCGCGCCGCTCGCGCGGGCGCGCAAGATGATTCTGGCTACGAACCTCGACGCGCATGCCGTCGTGACCCTGGATCGGGACGCCCTGCGCCAGATCCTGCTCAACCTCCTCGACAACGCCGCCAAGTACGGCCCCGCGGGACAAACGATCACCGTGGGCTCCGAGATTTCGGGCGGCATCGCGCGCATTTGGGTCGAGGATCAGGGCCCGGGAATCCCACATGAAGACCGCCGCCGGGTGTGGGATCCGTACGTCCGACTGAACCGGTCCGCCGAGTCTGCGACCGGCGGCAGCGGAATTGGACTGTCTGTCGTCCGCGAGCTCGTCGAGCTGCACGGCGGACGTACGCGCGCCGAGGGAACGCCCAGCGGCGGGGCGCGCGTACTGGTGGAACTGCCGCTCAATCAGCCGGAGCAGCCGCCTCGGGGAGGGGCGTCCGATTCGGCCGAATCCAACCTGCAACTCAAGGTGGTGCCATGACGTACTTGACCCTCGTCGACGGCGTGCCGTCGCCCACGGACACAGCGACCATGACCACGGCGCGCATTCTCATCGTCGAAGACAACGCGAATCTGGCGTACGGACTCCGCACCGGTCTCGAGATCGAGGGGTACGATGTTCAGGTCGCCGAGGACGGGGAAACCGGGCTCGAGCGGGCGAAACGATGGAGTCCCGACCTCGTCATGCTCGACCTCATGCTGCCCGGCATGGACGGGTATCGCGTCCTCAAGGCGCTCCGTGAGAGCGGCTCGGAAGTCCCGGTTCTCATTCTGACCGCGCGCGGCGAAGAGGCCGACAAAGTCCTCGGTTTCCGTCTTGGCGCGGACGACTACGTCACCAAACCATGCGGCGTTCTGGAGCTGTTGGCTCGTGTCGGGGCGCTGCTGCGTCGCTCCCGCCTGGCCGATCACCGCGCCCCTGCCGACGCGATCGAACGTTTCGGGACGATCGAGATCAATCCGTCCTCGCGAACGGTGACCAAGGAAGGCACTCCTGTTGCACTGAGCCCAAAGGAGTTCGATTTACTCCTGGCCCTGGTTCGCCGCCGCGGCGCGGTCGCCTCACGCGTCGAGCTGCTGCGGGAAGTCTGGGGTCACCGCGTCGAGGTGATGACGCGCACAGTGGACATTCACATCGCGGAGTTGCGCCGCAAGCTCGAAGACGATCCATCGCAGCCGCGGCATATACTCACGGTGTGGAAAGCGGGATATCGACTGGAGCCATGACACGTCTTCACCGTCACCAACATCTCTCGGCCCCACGCCTCCTTGGCGTGGGGTTGTTTATTTTCGCCGCGGCGTGCCATCGGCACGGACCGTCGGCCGCTCCGGCGCCGGTGCCGCCGGCGCCGACACCGACGCCTCCAGCAGCGACGGTCATCTCGAGTGGAGCGACGGCGATCGGCGCGATGCATTCGCGCTACGCGCCGTCGTGGTTCAAGACGCTCACGTTCGTGCAGAAGACGACGCTCTATTTGCCGAGCGGCGGCGAACTGGGTCAGACGTGGTACAACGCTCTGGAGGTTCCCGGCCGCTGGCGCGTGGACACCGACCGCAAGTCACGCAGCGGCGT
>DATMHK010000071.1:0-4364 GCA_035554995.1 Gemmatimonadaceae bacterium | reverse complement strand
GTTGATCCCTCCGACGAGCGCGGCCGACCACGCCCCGCCCTTCACTCCGGGCAGTACCGTGAGCACCGACGCGCCGTATCGTTGCATGCCGGTGCCAGGGTCAAGCGGATCGTGATCGAAGATGTACCCGCCCCACGCGGACGCGGTCACGCGGGCCGACGGCACAACCGTGACACGCGCCGCGTACGAATCCAGCCGTGCATCCTGATAGTCGAGATTGAATCGGTAGTCGTCCGGCTCGCGGCCGTTGAACACCGATCCCTCGAGCCTCGCCCGGGCTCCGTACACCCCGGCGGTGATCACACCGAAGCTTTCGTGCGCCGCGTCCTGCCAGTGATGCCCGATCGGCGCGAACGGATCAGCGTCGGCCGACGGCCGGTGCATATAGGCGACCGGACCCAACGCCGGCTCACCGACGGCAGCGCCGTACGCGAATGCGGCAAGCCATGGCGAAACGCTGTGATCGTAGCTGACCGCGATTTCATTCCAGAGATCGTGCGGATGTTGTCGGTTCGCCAAGCGCGCGCCGGCGTCTTCAGCGCCGGACTGCAGCAGCTCCGGGTATCCCCGACGGCCGAGGGCGAGCGCCTCGAGGCTGGTCATCACGCGCCCGGTAAACAAACCCTGCGCCAGCGGGCGCGCCGCCATGAACATCTCCCAATCCACGACGCCGAGTTGTGTGTCGCCGTGCAACGTCTCCTGACGATCGTACTGCCCGAAGACCGAGCCGTGGGCCATCAGCATCCAGTCGCCGAGCGAGCGATGAATCGCCCGTCGCGGCGCGGCGTCCGGCAGCCATGATGTTCCCGACGCCGCACGGCCGAGCGACATCGCGACCAGCGAGCGCGACGTATCGCCCTCCATGCGCGACATATCGTGCTGCGCCGCCGCCGTCGATGCGGCGATGAGCGATCCGAGCAGCGCTCGGCGGACTGAGCTGAGAATGTTCACAGGCGCGAAATCAAACGTGGCCCCGCGTTTGCCGCACTTCTTATCCAGACCGCAAGAGAGTGGTTCCGGACGATTCTCCAAGGGAGCAGTGATGGCGAGCAACGACGGACAGCAGAAGGGACCGCAAAAGCACGCCGAAGGCCAGCACGGCGACGCCGCCCACGCGGCGTTCATCGACGACTTGCACGGGAAACACGGCGGAAGCGAGGAATCGGAGGGCGCGCCCCAGGCCGAGAATTCCGACCTTCCCATCGCCGGAAATCACCGGCTCTCCGAAGATCGCGAGCAGCATGACGAAGCCGAAAAGAACAGCGAAGCCAACCGGCTCCGCCGCTGACTTTATACCCACCCGGCCGACGCTTCCGAAGCTTCGGGCAGCGTCGAAGGGGTGCAGGGGTTGCGACCTTTTCAAGCTCGGCACGCAGACGGTGTTCGGCGAAGGGCCGGCTTCCGCGCACGTGATGGTCGTCGGTGAACAGCCCGGGGATCAGGAAGACAAGGCGGGGCGGCCCTTCGTCGGACCATCGGGCAAGCTGCTCGACCGTGCATTTGATTCCGCTGGGATCGACCGCGACGACGTGTACGTCACGAACGCCGTGAAGCACTTCAAGTGGGCGCGGGACGCACGCACCAAGCGGCGGATTCACAAGACGCCGAACGTGGGGGAGATTCGCGCCTGCCATCCGTGGCTCGAGCAAGAAATTGCCCTCATCCGCCCGCGCGTCATCGTCTGCCTCGGCGCCACCGCGGCGAAGGCTTTGCTCGGGCGTGACTTCAGCGTCATGAAGAAGCGCGGGGTCCCGGTGGAGTCGGAGTGGGCGCCGGCGGTGGTGGCGACCGTGCATCCGTCGGCAGTCCTCCGTGCGCCGCCCGACCAGCGGGCGCTCGCCGAGCGGATGTTCATCGCGGACATTCGCAAGGTCGCGCGCGTCCTCGAAAAGACGTCGACCGCGGAGAGGCGAGGGACGTCGCAGAGACGTAAATTCTCCGCATGGGAGACTTCCGCGCCGCCGTCCGCCACCTCAAGCGCGTCGACCCGGTCCTCGCGCGAGTAATCGAAATCGTCGGCCCGTGCCGACTCGAATCGCGCCGCGAAGGGACCCATTTCCAGGCGCTCGTCCGATCGATCGTCTTTCAGCAGCTGTCGGGAAAAGCCGCGTCGACGATTCTGTCGCGGTTCAACGCGCTCTATCCGGACAACACGCCCAGCCCCGATGCGGTGTTGGCGACGAGCGATGAGCAGTTGCGCGCGGTCGGACTGTCGCGTCAAAAAATTGGTTACATGCGCGATCTCGCGTCGAAAGTGACGCAGGGCACACTGCCGCTCGACGCCGTCGATAGTATGGACGACGACGATCTCATCGCACACCTTGTTCAGGTCAAAGGCATTGGCCGATGGACCGCGCAGATGTTCTTGATGTTCCGTCTGGACCGCCGCGACGTGTTACCCGAGTTGGACCTCGGCATTCAGAACGCCATCAAGCGCGCGTATCGGAAGCGAAAGCGGCCGACACCGAAAGACGTTCGCAAGCTCGGCGCGAAATGGAGCCCGCACAGCTCCGTCGCGAGTTGGTACCTCTGGAGGTCCCTCGAGAACGGAGACGGTCAGCTCGGCGCCGAGTAGCACGACGATGAGGACGCGGTGATGAGCAGCACGAGCGCATCTCGATGAACAACGACACCAGAGCCGCCGGGCTCTCGGGACTTCCGCTACAGCGGAAGATTCCGTTGATCGTCCTCGCACTGTTCGGTTTCGTGCTCGGTACCGGCATCGTCGTGTCGTACTTCGAGGTTCGGCACGCCGCCGAGCTCGCGGCGGCCGACCGGCTATTGAGCCTTTCCCGGGTAATTGCGTCGTTGTCGGCGCAGCCGCTGACGCAGCGAGTAATCGTCACGCGAAGCGTGGCCGCTGATCCGGCGATCGTCGAGGCACTCCGGTCTCCGGGTCGCCCAACGGGACCGGCTGTGCGTACGGCGCTGGCGCCACTGCTCGCTCAGCGCTCCGATAGCGGCGCTATCGGTCTGTGGACGCGCACCGGGCGGCCCGTCGGCTCGTTCACGCTCGAGTTGCCGGAACAGCAACAGAGCATTCAACAGGAGATCGAACGAGCCGAGCATGGCGACTCGCTGTTCATCGGTTCATTTCGCTCGACGAACGGACGAACGACCTTCTGGATCCTCGTGCCCGTGTTCGATCGCGACTCATCCGTTCTCGGATATCTCGCGCAGGAACGGATTCTCTTCAACAACGCCACGACTCTTCGATCAGTTTACGCCCTGATGGGCACCGACATCGACGGGTTTCTGGGGAACGCTCGCGATAGTCTATCGGTTCGTTTCGAGGGCCGCGTCACGTCGGGCACGTCGAACAACCGGCCGTTTCTCGGCGCCCTGACCATCGGCGAACGACCCGGAAAAGGGGAAATCCTTTCGTCGACGTCGCTCGTTCAGGGAACCCCGTTCCGCGTTACCGTCGAGCGACCTCTGAGCTCGGTCCTCTCGCGCCCGCTTGGCGCGATCCGGCGCCTGTCGTTGTTCGCGATCGCTCTCGTGGTGTTCGGCGGAATCGCCGCGTGGTTTGTCGTGCATCGTCTCGTCGCGCCGCTCGGCGAGGTGACGCGCGCGGCGGAAGCCATCGCCGGCGGCGATTATGCGCACCGCGTGACGCCGCACGGCCGCGACGAGATCGGCCGGCTCGGCGCCGCCTTCAACAACATGGTCGAACGCGTGGAGACCGCGTCGGACGAATCGACTCGCGCCGTAGCCGATCTTACCAAGTCCGTCGAGAGACAGGAGTTCCTCGCCAACGCGAGCCGCGCCGTGGCCGGCGCCCTCTCCGACGATCACTTGCTTACCGACCTGGTTCGATTGTGCGTGCCGCGCTTCGCCGACTACGCGACGATCCATCTCGTCGAGGACGACGGCCAGATTCGGCGCATCGAGACGCTACACCGCGACCCCGCGCAGCAGGAAACCGTTCGCGAGCTGGTGAAGCACTACCCGAACCACGTGGACGACGAGAGTCAGGTGGCGCGGGTGATTCGATCGCAACAGCCGATGCTCATACCGGAGATCGATCTGGAGAGCGTGCGCGCAGCGGCCGATCCGGAAACGAGGCGGCTGCTCGATCGCGTGAAGCCGACGTCGTTCCTCTGCGTTCCGCTCGTTGCGAGAGGCCGGGCTTTCGGCGCGATGTCCTTCACGATGACCGACTCGGGCCGAGCCTATTCGGAGGAAGACCTCGAGATCGCGATGGAGCTCGCGCGCCGCACTGCCGTGGCGATCGACAACGCGCTGATCTATCGCCGTTCGCTCGCCCTTCGCCTGGAAGCGGAAGCGGCGAGCACCGCGAAATCGGATTTCCTCGCCAAGATGAGCCACGAGATCCGCACACCGATCAATGCGATGATGGG